>RSAS01000578.1:1460-11021 GCA_003934145.1 Candidatus Viridilinea halotolerans
CCAAACCCCTTCCCGCATCAGGCGGGGAGGTACGTTGGGGCTACGCCCCAAACCCCTTCCCGCATCAGGCGGGGAGGTACGTTGGGGCTACGCCCCAAACCCTCTTTTTTCTTCCGTTTTGGCGGCTTCGCCGCCAAAACGGAAGAAAAAAAATTTCTGCGGGGGAGGCGAAGCCTCCCCCGCACCCCCACCCGTTCGTCGGGGGCACGGCCCCCGACGAATCCCCCCTGGCGGGCGGGGGTGTGGGGCGCAAGCCCCATTGACAGCCACCACATTAGCATGATATAACGTATATAACGCATCGCGTTATATACGTTATACCCCAGCTTCAATGGTGAAGCTGACGGCACACAATCAGGGAGGATTGCTATGGCCCCCGTCACACTACCCTTGGGGATCAGCCGCCTCTTTCAGCAGGGCAAGCTCGCACGCATGGTACGCTCGTTTGGCGGTGTGAGTCCCCAAGAGATCGGCTTGTTGCTCAAGAGCATCACCAGCCGACGTCGCCCCAAGCTTTTGCCACCGATTAATGGCGATTTTTATGAGATAAGCGACCTGCTCAGTGAAGATGAGCGTCACATTCAGCAACGCGTGCGCAACTATATGGAGCAGCGCGTGCGCCCGGTGGTGGCGAACTATTGGGAGCGTGGCGAGTTCCCCCATGAACTGCTCAACTCCTTTGCGACGATGACCCGCGAGACCTTGGGCAGCCGCCTGGATCATCTCGAAGGCATGGGGCCGGTCTTGACCGGCATCGTTGCCATGGAGATGGCCCGCGTGGATGCGTCGTTCTACACCTTTTTTGGCGTTCACTGGGGGCTAGCGATGGGTTCGCTTGACCTCTTTGGCTCTGAGGCGCAGCAGCAGCACTGGCTTCCGCTGATGCTGCGCTTTGAACAGATCGGCACCTGGTCGCTCACCGAGCCGGAGGTGGGTTCGGCCACTGCCGCTGGCCTACGTACGACGGCCCAGCGCGAAGGTGACCACTGGATTCTCAATGGTGCCAAGAAGTGGTGCGGCAACGCCCCTTTCGCCGATGTCAATATCGTTTTCGCCCGCGATTTGAGCGATAACCAGGTGAAGGGTTTTATTGTCGAGCGCAACACGCCCGGCTACCATGTTGAGAAACTGGAGGGCAAGATTGCGCTGCGCATCGTGCAGAATGCCAACGTGCGCCTTGAGCATGTTCGCATTCCTGAAGCCAACCGGCTGCCGGGCGTGCGTGGCTTCCGCGATGTGGCGCGTCAGCTTGGCATGGCGCGGGGTGCCGTCGCGTGGGCTATGACTGGCGTGGCCATGGGCGCGTACGAACGCACCCTTGCCTACGCCAACGAGCGCATCCAGTTTGGCCGCCCCATCACCGCCTTCCAACTCGTACAGAGCGGCCTCGTGCAGATGCTGGGCAATGTCACCGCGATGCAGACGATGTGCATGCGCATGGCCCAACTCTACGCCCGCGATGGGAGCATAAGTCAGGAGCGGGCATCGTTGGCGAAGGCCTTCTGCGGCGAACGCATGCGCGAGACGGTCGCCATCGGGCGCAACCTGCTGGGTGGCAACGGCATTCTGCTTGAATACGATGTCGCCCGCTACTTCGCCGATGCCGAGGCGCTCTACTCCTACGAAGGCACCCACGAAATGAATACGCTGATCGTGGGGCGCTCTATTACGGGTATGAGTGCCTTTTTGTGAGTGATGGGCGGCTGCGCCGCCCCATGCGCATGAACGTAAGGGGCCGCAGGCCCCTTAAACCCCGTCGAAAGGCTTCGCATAGCGGCCAGGCCTTTGCCTTTGCGCTATGGCGTCTCGGTGGGCAGGCGGTTGCTGAGGGCGGCGAGTTCGGCGGGGCTGGTGTGGGGGGTGAAGAGGGCGACGAGGAAGGCGAGCAGGGCGACGACTAAGGTGGATTGGAACATGGTGCGCATGGCGCTGGCGAGGGCGCTACGGGCTTGCAGCCCTAAGGCGGCGTTGCCGTTGGCCCCTTCGCCGATGAGGGCGTCGAGGGGTATGGCGTCGGGAGTGAGCCCGACGGCGGCGAGGGCGGCGGCGAGTTGGGTGCTGAGCAGGATGCCGAGGACGGAGACGCCGAAGGTGCCGCCAATGGTGCGCGAGAATTGCAGGGTGGCGGTGGCGCTGCCTAGTTCGTGTTTGGCTACGCTGCTCTGCACGGCGATGAGGAAGGCGGGAATCGCTGCGCCCATCCCGATGCCCATCAGCGCCACGGCGCTGATGATGGTGTTGCGGCTGGTGTCGAGGTGAATCTGGGCGAGGATGGTGCTGCCGACGAGGAAGCTACTCATGCCGACGAGGATGACGGTGCGGTAGCTGACCTTGAGGAGCATGCGGCTGGCGATGATGCTGGTGAGCACCCAGGCGAGCAGCATGGGGGTGATGGTGGCGCCGGCCTCGGTGGCGCTGGTGCCCAGCACGACTTGGACGAAGAGGGGCACGTAGCTAATGCCGCCGAAGAGCACCCAGCCAGCGAGGATACCGTGGGTGCAGGCGACGGCGAAGAGGCGGCGGCGCAGCATGGCGAGCGGCAAGATGGGCGCGGGGGCGCGGAGTTCCACCCAAATGAGAAGGCCGGTGGCTACCAGCGCAACACCGAGTAGCAGGGGGCCGTAGGCTTGGCCCAGTTGGTTGAGGCCGAGCAGCAGGGTCGCCATGGCGAGGGTGAGCAATAGCGCACCCGCATAGTCAATGGCGGGGCGCGGGCCGCTGGGCGAGGCAAAACCGCGCCAGGCGATCCAGACGAGCGCGGCGGCAATGATGGCGACTGGCAGGTTGATTAGGAAGACCCACTGCCACGCGACGCGGTCAACGAGGAAGCCGCCCACCAGCGGGCCAATGACGGAACTGACGCCCCAGACGGCGGAAAAGAGCCCCTGGACTTTGGTGCGCTGTTCTAGGTTGAAGATGTCGCCCACGATAATGAAGGCCAAGGGGAGCAAGCCGCCCGCACCGAGACCTTGCACGGCGCGGGCGGCGATGAGTTGGCCCATGGTGGTGGCGAGGGCGCAGAGGAGCGAGCCGACAAAGAAGAGACTCAGCGCTGCCATATAGATGGGACGGCGGCCATAAATATCCGACAGTTTGCCGAAGATGGGCACAACAGTCGTTGAAGTGAGCATATAGATGGCAAAGACCCAGCTATAGCTTTCGAGTCCGCCCAATTGGGCTACAATAGTCGGCATTGCGGTGGCAATCACCGTACTCTCCATGGAGGCCATGAAGAGGCTAATCATCACGCCAAGGGTAATGAGCACCACGCGCTGTTTGGCCACGGGATTTCCTTTAGATTTACCTGATCAGTCCAATATTGCTTGGGTAGACTATACTCCACTTTTTTGGGGGGGGCAAATCGTCTTTGGTGCGCATGGGGGCGGCGTTGCCGCCCCCATGCGCATGAACGGAGGGGGCCTGCGGCCCCTTACACCCCGCCGGCGGGTGGTTTTTTCGGGGGCCATGCCCCCGTCCCCCCTCCGGCGGGGGAATTTTTCGGGGGCCATGCCCCCGTCCCCCCTCCGGCGGGTGGTTTTTTCGGGGGCCATGCCCCCGTCCCCCCTCCGGAGGGGGGATTCTTCGGGGGCCATGCCCCCGTCCCCCCGCCGGAGGGGGGATTCTTCGGGGGCCATGCCCCCGTCCCCCCGCCGGAGGGGATTCTTTGGCGTAGCCGCCCCCCTGCCGAGGGTTTATTTCCCATTTCCTTCCCTGGCGGTGTATAAATAGGAAGATCGCTACTTCTCCCCGGAGCCGCTGATGCCGAACCAAGTGAAGCCGCGTGTGAATCGGGCCAACCAACGCCATATTGTACGCCGCCGTGTGCGCCGTTTTGAGGCGATGTTGCGCTTGAATGATGCCCGCTACAACAATATTTTGGCCCATCTGGATAACCTGATTGGTACGGTAACGCCTGATGGCTATATCCTCTACGTCAACAACCTAGCGGCTGAGTATCTGGGGGGGACGCCAGCGAGTTTGCAGGGGAAGCATCTGAGTACGATCTTTCCTGAACCATTTGCGACGCAGGCTTTACAGGCGTTGCGTGCCATTGCAGAGCTCAAGACCGCTCAGGTGTTTGAGACGCAGAGCTTTGGCAAGGGTCAACCCCGTTGGTATCGCGTGGCGCTACAGCCGCTGTGTGATCGGCAGCAGCGCGTGCGCTACTTCGTGGGCAGCGCAACCGACATCCACGATCTCAAGGTGGCCCAGCAGGAATTGTTAGAACTGAACCAGAATCTTGAGCAGCGGGTGGCGGAGCGAACGGCTGAGTACCAGGATCTCTACGACCGGGCGCCGAGTGGCTACCATTCGCTGGATGCTGCGGGGTGTGTGGTGATGGTCAACCAGACGGAATTGGATTGGCTGGGTTATACCCGTGAGGAGTTGCTGGGTGAGCCCTATACCCAGGTGCTGATGCCCGCGAGCATTGAGGTTTTTAAGCAGCAATTTCCGCGCTTCAAGGAGCGTGGGTGGCTGAAAGATCTGGATCTCGAGTTGCGCCGCAAGAATGGGACGAGTTTTGCCGTCCTGCTGAGCGCTACGGCGTTGTATGATCACAACGGTGAGTTTGTGATGAGTCGTAGTACAATCTTTGATAATAGCCAGCGTAAGCAGGCGGAACATGCGTTGTTGCTGGCCCATGCCGAGATGGAACGCACGCTGCGTACCCGTGATGAGTTTCTGGCTACGATGAGCCACGAGTTGCGCACGCCGCTGAATGCGGTGCTGGCGCTCAGCGAGAGCCTCTTGGAGGGCATTCATGGCCCTTTGCAGCCCAATCAGCAGACTTCGTTGCAGCAGATAGAGATGAGTGGCCGCCATCTGCTCGATCTGATCAACGATATTCTCGATCTCTCGAAGATCGAAGCGGCGCGCCTCGATCTCTCGCTGGAACCAGTCGCGGTGATTGACGCATGTCGCGCTAGTATCCAGTTTGTGCGCCAATTGGCGCATAAGAAGCAGATCGACCTCGCCTTCCATCTGAGTGACGAAAGTGCGCAGTGTCATGCCGATCCGCGCAGGCTCAAACAGATGTTGGTCAATCTGCTCTCCAATGCGGTCAAGTTTACGCCGCCGCAGGGCAAGGTGCGCTTGGATGTGGAGCTTTGGCCGCAGCGCGGTTTGATCAATTTTGTGGTGCGCGACACCGGCATTGGCATTAAAACCGCCGATCTGCCGCGTCTCTTTCAGCCCTTTACCCAACTCGACTCGAGCCTCAGCCGCCACCACGAAGGGAGCGGCCTTGGTCTGGTGCTTGTGCGCCGCCTCGCCGAATTGCACGGCGGGAGCATTGAAGTTGAAAGTAGCCCTGGGGCGGGCAGTTGCTTTACCATTAGGTTGCCCTATGATCCGGCGGCGGGCTTGAGCGAGTGTATGACGCAAGCGCAACTCCGCCATGCATTGCCACCGCGTCAGCCCGATGTGCCCACGTCGCAGGCGCATGATCGCACGGTGACGGCAAGCGTACCGCGCCCATGGCGGCTGTTACTTGCCGACGATAACGATGTGAATCTCGAAATTATGCGCGACTACTTAGAGCGCAAACACTTCACGGTGGTTACTGCTACCAACGGGCGTGAGGCCATTGCGCGGGTTGTAGGTATGAAAATAGATCTTATTTTAATGGATATTCAAATGCCAGAAATGGATGGCTTGAGTGCGATTCGGCAACTGCGCTCCCAGGAAGGTTGCGCCCAGACGCCGATCATTGCGCTGACTGCTCTGGCCATGCCCGGCGACCGCGAGCGCTGTTTGGCCGCCGGGGCGACGGCTTACCTTACGAAGCCGATTGGCTTGAGGGATCTGGTCGTAGAGATTCAGCGGCTGCTGAAGCTTTAGGGGGGCGGTGCCGCACGTTGCAGGAAGGGTGCGCGCGGGAACTTGGTTCCCGCGCATCCTCCCGCCCTACGGCAGGGTTTGGGGCTTGCCCCATCAGCAGGTTTTAGGGCAAAAGCCCTTAGACAAGGTTCGTGGCAACGTTACCGTTTGCGCCAATAGGTAGTGCCGACTTTAGTCGGCTTCCCATTGCTGCCAAAAACCTCAGCCGACTAAAGTCGGCACTACGATGGTAAAGCGCGAAGCCTCTTTCTGAAACCATGTCTTACGAGAATATGTCCTATGCACCATTTTTTGGCTGCACTTCTATCACATCCGCACGGCGATGATCCTCTAGTGGCTTGGCGGCGCAGGACGATGCTGCTGCTGGTGCGCATCTATCTCGTGATCGGGTTGCCGATTATTGCCCTGGATAGCTTGAATCAGTGGTATTTGGAACGTTGGCCTCTGCTGATCTGGAACCTGCTGGCGACGCTCGTGGTGTGTGTGGTGGCTCTCGCGCCGCGCATTGATCACCGCGTGCGTAGCCTCGTCTTTATTGGCGGCTTTTTGGGCAGTGGCCTGCTGGCGCTGCGCACGATTGGCCTCTTTGGCTTCACGACCTCCTTCATGGTGCTCTGTGTGCTGCTCGCGGTCTTGTTCCTCAGTCCGCGTGCGGCCCTGCTGGTGTGGGCCACCTGCGTGGGGGGCATCAGCGTGGTGCTGGGCGGCTTTGCTTGGGGTTGGTGGGCGTACCCCTTTACCCCGCTCACCTACGCCGACCAACCGCGTTTTCTCTGGAGCAATGGGCTGTTGATGGTGGCTACGGCGACAGCAGTTGCGTTGATAGTGGGTTCGTTGGTCTATTCGTTGCGAACAAGCTTGCAAGCGACGCAAACGGTGCTGGCGGAATTGCGCCATGCCTATAAGGTGTTGGCCGATGAAGGCAGTGATGCGAAGCGGCAGTTGCGCCAGCGCGAGGCGCTGCTGAGTAGTATCAATGATGCCCTGCCGGCGGGCTACATCTACCAGGTGCTGCAACGGCGCGATGGCAGTGTTATTGGTCATACCTATGTGAGTGGCGGCGTGGAACCCTTGTTGGGGCTGAATCCGGCGCAAATTCAGGCCGATAGTAGCCTCTTGCACAATACGATTCTGCCCCAAGACCGCTTCACCGCTTTTGCTGAAAACCAGCGTGCCCTCACGGAACTGCGCGCCCTGGAACTGGAGCATCGTCGTTATAAAGCCGATGGTTCGGTGGGGTGGTTCTACCTCCACTCCTTGCCGCAGCCCCTGCCCGATGGCGTGGTGCGCTGGAATGGCATCTGCTTAGAGATTACGCCGCGCAAAGAGGCCGAGTTGGCGCTGGCCGAGCAACTGCGCTACGCCGAAGCCTTGGCTGCATGTTCGCACATCTTGCTTCTGGCGGGTGCCGAGGCCCCCGCCTGGGAGCCGATTGTGCAGCAGGCGCTGGCGACATTGCGCCGTGCAGTGGATTGTGCGCGCCTTGGCCTGCGTATCTATCCCTCCATCGATCAGGTCATTGCCACGCAAGAGGTGGTCGTTTTTGATCAAGATCCTTGCATCCCGCCCTTTGTTAATCATTTTTCCACGCGAGGACGCGATGATGTGCCCATTGCGATTGTCCAAGCCATTCTGGCGGGCGAAGCGATTATGGGCAGCCCGCAAGAGCTCTTCCTGTCGGGCAGCCCCCAACGTACCCACTACGAACTCAACCATGTGCGCACGCTCTTTGCTATCGGGGTGCTGATTGGTGGTAAATGGCGCGGCCATTTGGTGGCGTCGGAGCAACAGGAGCGTACATGGAACGAGCCGACCGAGCGCCTCTTGCGCACGGCAGCAGAAATGATTAGCGCCTTCATTCAGCAGTGGGAATTGGCCAGCCTGATCCGCGCCCGCGAAGCGCAAGTGCGCGCCCTGGGCGATAATCTGCCCAATGGCTTTGTCTACCAGTTGCGCCGCGATGCGGAATGGCGCCCGACCTTCACCTACTTGAGCAGTGGGGTGGAACCGATTCTGGGCATCACGCCGGAAGAGGGTTTGCGCAACGCCGAGGCACTCTATGCCAAGTTGGTGCCAGCGGATCGCGAACGGGTCGAGACCTCCGAGCAGCAAGCGATGACGCAGCTACAGGATGTCGCCGAAGTGGTGGGTTACCTGGGGGCGCAGGGCGAACGACGCTGGATCTACCTCTGTGACCGCCCGCGCACGCTCTCCGACGGCAGTATCATCTGGGATGGTTTGGCCATTGATATAACCGAACGACAACTGGCGGCTGAAGAGTTGACGCAGGCCCGTGACGCTGCCGAGGCGGCGGCGCGGGTGCGGGCGACCTTCCTCGCCACAATGAGCCACGAGATCCGCACGCCGCTCAATGCGGTGATCGGCATGGCATCGTTGCTGCAAGATACCGCCCTTTCTGCTGATCAGCGTAGCCTCGCCGACACGATCAGCACGGGTGGCCAGGCGTTGTTGGCGTTGATCAACGACATCCTCGACTTCTCGCGCATGGAGTCGGGCCATGTCGCCATTGACCGCAGCCCCTTCGACCTGCATGGCTGCTTGGCTGGCGCCGTCGATCTGGTGGGCCACGGCGCACGCCAGAAGGGGTTGAAAATTGGCTACAGCTTTGACCCGGAATTGCCGCGCAAGGTGTGCGGCGACGAGACACGTCTGCGCCAGATTCTCTTGAATCTCCTTGGCAATGCCATCAAATTCACGAGCGCAGGCGAAGTGCAACTCCATGCCAGCGTTGAAACGACCGCACCAGACGGGCCGCTGGTGCGCATCAGCGTCAACGATACCGGCATCGGCATGACCCTCGCCCAGCAGGAGCGCATCTTCGAGGCGTTTGTGCAGGCCGAAACCAACACGGCGCGGCGCTACGGCGGAACGGGCTTGGGGCTGGCGATCAGCCGCCAACTGGCGACCCTTATGGGCGGCACGTTGACGGTGAGCAGTGCGCCCGGTCATGGTTCCACCTTCACGCTACGCCTGCCACTACCTGTGGAAGCGGGCGGCGAGGCGGCACCGTCGGCGGCGACCAACAGCGCAGAGACGATGCAACCGCTCGACATTCTCGTCGCCGAAGACAACCTCGTCAACCAAGAGTTGATGCGTCGCCTCTTGGGGCGTATGGGCCACCAAGTAACCATTGTCAGCGACGGCAAAGACGCCGTAACCGCCGTCTGCCAAATGACCTACGACGTGCTGCTCATCGATCTCCAGATGCCCGAACTGGATGGTGCCAGCGCCACCCGCCAGATCCGCGCCCTAGGCCAAGCCATTCACCAGCCGCGCATCATCGCCATCACCGCCAGCGTCCAAGCCGCCGACCGCGAAGAGGTGCTGGACGCTGGCATGGACGGTTTCTTGACCAAGCCGGTGCAGCGCGCCGAACTGGTGCGGGTGTTGAGTGCCGTGGCGGCCTCGAGCAACCCGTAGGGGCACGGCGTTGCTGTTCAGGTTGCTACGGATTCATGGTGGTAATGCGCCGATTGACCCTCACCCCCCTTCGGCAAGCTCTGGTTCGACAGGCTCACCAACCGGGCACTGCCTCTCCCGCAAGCGTTCATGGGCGGACAAAACATTGAATCTAGGCGCTACAGATACGTGATTGGGATGCCCCGGATGGCCCTCACCCCCTACCCCCTCTTCCACGTTGTGGGATTAAGGGCGGACAGAACATTCGCTCGGCAAGTCACGGATAGGTGATTGGGATGC
>RSAS01000031.1:0-6576 GCA_003934145.1 Candidatus Viridilinea halotolerans
CCTCTGGTGGGCCTTCCGGCGGGGGTTCGGGGGCATGGCCCCCGAAAAATTTCCCTTTCCAGCGGGGTTTAAGGGGCCGCATGCCCCTAAAGCTCGTGCGCATGGCGCAGTCGCAACAAAGAAAGATGTAACACATGTGCTATAATTCACGCACAGACAAACGTGGTTAACCGATGTGGAGCTACTGTGCCAGCTCGTCCCTTTTTGAAGTGGGCCGGTGGTAAGGGCCAATTGTTGCCTGAACTGACCAGCCGCTTGCCGACACGCTTTTGCCACTACCATGAACCCTTCCTCGGTGGCGGGGCGCTCTTCTTTAACCTGTCGGCGGCTGGTCGCCTTGCGTATGGGGCGACTCTGAGTGATTCTAATGCCGAGTTGGTTGATTGCTACAAAGCAGTGCGCAATCATGTGGAGGAACTGATTGCAGCGCTCTTAGCGCATGAACCTCATTTTAATGACAAGCACTATTTTTATGAGGTGCGGGCTTGGGATCGCCAGCCGGGTTTTCTCCAACGTTCGCTGGTGGCACGGGCGGCGCGTACCATTTTCCTCAATCGCACCTGCTACAACGGCCTCTACCGGCTCAACAATAAGCGTCAGTTCAACGTGCCCTTTGGCAACTACAAGAAGCCGCTGATTGTTGATCCCGACAACATGCGCGAGGCGAGTCGCGTCTTGCAGACGGTAGATCTGCGTGTCGAAGATTTCGCCAGGGTCGCCGAACGGGCCAGGGCCGGTGATTTCATCTACTTTGACCCACCCTACGTTCCCGTGAGCGCCACCGCCTCCTTCACCGCCTACACCCACCAAGGCTTCTTTGAAGCGGATCAAGTGCGCCTCGCCCACGTCTTCAGCCAATTGGCTGAACGGGATTGCTACGTGATGCTCAGCAATTCCTACACCGCCCGTGCGCGCGAGCTCTACCAAGGGCAACCCATCCATGAATCAATTATGGCCAGCCGCAAGATCAATTGCGATGGCCAAAAACGGGGCGTCATTGAGGAGTTGCTTGTCTGTAGCTATGGGCTACAATCCGAGGTAGATCTGCAGGTGTAGCGCTTCCTATGCGCAGCAAGGTATGGCTTTGCCGCCACAGCGTAACCCAAAAAGAGGGTTTGGGGCTTGCCCCAAACCCTCTTTTTGGGCGGGGGAAGGGTGCGCGGGAACCAGGTTCCCGCGCGCACCCTTTCCCCAATGTGTGCCGCAGGGAAGGCTTCGCCTCCCCGCCTCCCCGCCTTCCCGCCTTCCCGCCTACTCGCCTTCCCGCCTACTCGCCTCCTCCTTGCCTTCAAGCAACCACGTATAACTCACCCCCAACGTCTTGCGGAGGGCGATGATTTCGGCGGCATTGGGGAAGGCTTCGCCCTTCTCGATGCGACTGAACTGTGTGCGGCTGACCACAACCCGCTCAAGCTCCATGCGCGCCCGCACATGCTCTTGCGTTAAGTCGAGGGCTGCGCGGCGGATACGCACACGCAAGCCAATATCACGGGCAACGCTGCGCTGATTGACCAGATATTCCTCTGGAAGATCCTGGATGCGCTTGGGCATAGGGCACGGCACAAAGCCTGCGGGCGCACTGCAACGCACAACACACCTGTGGTGCGGCCTGCCCCTGCGCTCATGGCTTCGCCTAGGTACTCTCGCTTGAATCCAGGCGCTACCATCCCACATGCGCATAAATCCGTGTCCCATAGAAGGGATTTATTGTGAGGTTATGACGTTTGGTTGCGGAGTTGCAACTAAGGGCTGGAAATGAGACCGTGTTCGGTGGGGGGCGGGGGAGGCGAAGCCTCTCCCGAAAACACTCTTTTGGTGATGTTTTGGCGACGAAGCCGCCAAAACGGAACAAAAAACCCGCTGCTGGGTCGTCAGAGTTTTTGTTTTTTCTCTGTGTTGGGTTAAGGAATCACCCCTAGCCCCTCCCCGTGCTGGGAGTTGGCGGCGTAGCCGCCAACTCCCAACCCAACTACGACCGCAACGCCGCCCGCACCAACTCCTCGGGTACGTCGTCGCGGATGACGACGTTGCCAATGGTTGTAGGCAGCACCCAGCGCACTTTGTGCGCTTGCACCTTCTTGTCGCGTAGGGTGAGGGCAATCAGGGCTTGCGCATCAAGCCCGGCGGGGAGGCTCGTCGGCAGGCCGAAGGCATGCAGCAGCGCCCGCTGGCTCTTCACCAGGCCCAAGTCGCAGATGCCCATACTGGCGGCAATGCGGGCCGCAATGTGCATCCCGATGGCGACCGCTTCGCCATGCAGGAGCGTGCCGTAGCCGGCGAGCGCTTCGATGGCATGGCCCATGGTGTGGCCGTAGTTCAAGGTGATGCGTTCGCCCTGTTCGCGCTCGTCGCGGCTGACTACGCCCACTTTGACGGCGACGGCGCGACGGATGATGGCGCTAAAGCGCGGATCGCCTGCCGCCCAAGTGACCACGCTGCCCTGCGCCGCTTGGGCCGGATGGCAATAGTCAGCGGCTAAGTTTTGCAGTTCGGTGTACAAACCTGCATCTTTAATCACGCCATGCTTGATCACCTCGGCCCACCCGGCGCACAATTCACGCGGGGGCAACGTGGTCAGCGTGGTCGTATCGGCCAAGACGAGGCGTGGTTGATGGAAGGCACCAATCAGGTTCTTGCCCAACGGATGATTGATGCCGGTCTTGCCGCCGACCGCCGCGTCAACCATGGCCAGCAGCGTCGTGGGCAACTGCACCACAGGAATGCCGCGCAGGATACTTGCCGCCGCAAAGCCCGCGAGGTCGCCCACCACACCGCCACCAAGCGCCAACACGACATCGCGGCGCTCGACGGCCCCGCCCAGCATCCACGCATAGATAGCATCAAGTTGTGTTTGGCTCTTACTCGTCTCGCCGGCGGGCACGGCAAACGGTTCGACCGTATAGCCCGCCGTGCGCAGCGGTGCAACCACCGCCGCACCGTGCAGCGGCAGTACCGTCGTGTCACTCAGCAGCCAGACGCGCCCTTGCAATCCTAGCGCGCCGAGACGTTGGGGCAGCGTCGCTAGCGCCCCGTCCGCCACAACGACGGGGTAACTGCTCGTGGAACTGGTTACGGTAAGGGTGTCGGTCTGCATCAAGGTATTCCTAGAATCTACTACGTAAGCCTAACGGCGGCGAAGCCGCCAAAAAGCAACGGGTGTGACCAAAATGTGTGGGTAGGGTGTGCGAGGGAACCTGGTTCCCTCGCATCCTCCTCCCGTCCAAAGGGGTGCAGGGCATCGCCCTACAGATTCCAGTCACACCCAAAAGCAACAAACATGAGGGTTTGGGGCACAGCCCCAACGACTTTGGCGTGGCCCTACCGTGTTGGCGGCTTTACCGCCAACACGGAACAAAAAGGAACACTACCTTCTACGCCAAACCATCAGCAGACTCGCACTCGCCAAGGCGAGCAGCGCAAAGCCCAGTGGCAGCGTGGCCCCCGCCGGGCCGCTGCCACTGGTGCGCGGCAAAGGGGCTGCCGCAGTAGGCTGCGGCGCAGGTGCCGGGTAGCCTGGCACCGCAGTGGCGGGCACCGCAGTGGCGGGCACCGCAGTGGCGGGCACCGCAGTGGCGGGCGCCGCAGTGGCGGGTGGCGGATACGCGGTAGCCTGTTGTGCGACGTGAGCTATTGCGCCACAGTCACCCGCAGTACACGCATAGCTTGGTGTAGCGCCACCGAGCAATACCAAGAGCAAGCCCAACCCCAGCAGCGGCATGAACCAGCGAACAGCAGACGTGGTGATCATGGCGTTTCCTCTCTCTTCCTTAGGGATGGTTTCAGAAAGGGGCTTCGCGCTTTACAATGGTAGTGCCGACTTTAGTCGGCTTCTCATCGCATCCAAAGGCCTCAGCCGACTAAAGTCGGCACTACCTAGGTGGCGCAAACGGTAAAGCTCCTACGAACCATCCCTTAGCAAATTGTGCCTACCGTCGGGGGTGCCGGGGGAGGCAAAGCCTCTCCCGCAGAACGCTCCGGCGGGGGTACGGGGGCATGGCCCCCGAAAACTCCCCCCTCCGCCCGGCGGGGGTGCGGGGGAGGCAAAGCCTCCCCCGCAGAACTTTTCCCTGTTCCGTTGTGATGGCGCAGCCGCCACAACGGAACAAAAGCAACCTACTGCGCCCCCTCCACCAATACCGCCAACGAACGCGCCGGCAACTGATAGGTCTCGCCGCTCGCCTGGGGACGCCCCTGGAGTTGCGGGTCGGCGGTGTCCACCAATACCTCCCAGCGCGGATCGTCGGGCCAGTCGGGGAGGATGAAGTCTACGTCGTCATGGCTGGCATTGAAGAGAATCAGGAGGACATCGTCGTTCACGGGGTTGCCCTGATCGTCATGCTCACGCATGACCCGTCCGTTGAGCAACAAACCAATGCAGCGCAATTCGCTATTATGCCAGATCGCGGGGCCAATCTCTTGGCCATCGGGAGTGAGCCATTCGACATCATATTCGCTGCTGCCCGGTGCGAGCGGCCCTTGGAAGAAGCGGCGGCGGTGGAGCAGCGGGTGGTGTTGGCGCAGCGCGATCAGGTGCTTGGTGAAGGCGACAAGTTCTTCGGCCTCGGCGTCGGGACGCCAATCGAGCCAACTCAGTTCATTATCCTGGCAGTAGGCGTTGTTGTTGCCCTGCTGCGTGCGCCCGCGTTCGTCGCCAGCGAGCAACATCGGTGTGCCCTGCGAAAAGAGCAGCGTAGCTAGGAAGTTACGAATCTGGCGCAGCCGGGCCTCGCGGATCGCGGGGTCGTTGCTCGGCCCTTCTACCCCCATGTTCCAACTGTTGTTGTGGGTATCGCCGTCGCGGTTATCCTCGCCGTTGGCCGCATTATGTTTCTCGTTGTAGCTTACCAGATCACGCAACGTAAAGCCATCGTGCGCGGTGATGAAATTGATGCTATGGTAGGGTTTACGCCCGTTGTGGCGGAAGAGATCCATCGAACCCATGATGCGCGACGCAAATTCAGCCGCCTGCCCGCCGTCGCCCTTCCAAAACTTACGCACATTGTCGCGGTACTTGCCGTTCCACTCCGCCCAGGGATGCGGAAAACGCCCCACCCAATAACCATCGGAACCAACATCCCACGGCTCGGCGATGAGTTTCACCTGCGACAAAAGGGGATCGAGCTTGATCACATCAAAGAAGGCGTTATGGCGACCATTTTCGCTGCGAATCAGCGTGCGTGCGAGGTCAAAACGAAAACCATCCACATGCATCTCACTCACCCAGTAGCGCATGCTGTCGATCACCAGTTGCAACACGCGCTGATTGGTGAGGTTCAGGCTATTACCGGTGCCGGTGTAATCCATGTAGTAGCGCGAATTGTCGCCCACAAGATGGTAGTAGCTTGCATTATCTAGGCCGCGAAAGGCCAGTGTCGGCCCCTGCTGGTTGCCCTCGCCGGTGTGGTTGTAGACCACATCGAGAATCACTTCGATGCCAGCGGCGTGCAACCCCTTGACCATCTGCTTAAACTCAGCCACGGCGGCGCCGGGCGTCTTGTTGGCAGCGTAGCGCACATCGGGCGCGAAATAACCGAGCGGCTGGTAGCCCCAGTAGTTCTTCAAGCCCTTATCAGTCAGCATCTGGTCATCAATAAAGTAGTGGATCGGCAACAGTTCCACCGCCGTGACGCCAAGATCCTTCAGGTAGGCAAGCGCCGCCGGGCTGGCGAGGCCCGCGTAGGTACCCCGCAATTCCGCAGGGACGCCGGGCATCTGTTGGGTGAAGCCCTTGACGTGCAGTTCATAGATAATCGAATCGTACAGAGGAGTGTGCAGCAGGCGATCCGTGCCCCAAGCGAAACGCTGATCCACCACCACCGAACGCGGCGCAAAGGGCGCACTATCGCGCTTGCCGATGGTCAGATCGGCATAAGGGCTATTCATACGATAGCCATAGAGCGCATTTTCCCATTGTAAACCAGAGGTGACCGCCTTGGCATAGGGATCGAGCAGCAACTTATGCGGATTAAAGCGATGGCCGTGGGCAGGATTGTAGGGGCCGTAGACGCGGTAGCCATAGAGTTGGCCGGGTTCCACATTGGGAAGGTAGCCGTGCCAAACATGCTCGCTGCGCTCGGGCAGGGTCAGGCGCACCTCTTCGCGGGGCGACTCGGGGCTATTGAAGAGGCAGAGTTCGACGCGAGTGGCATGGCACGCAAAGAGGGCGAAATTCACCCCCGCGCCATCCCATGTTGCACCGAGCGGATAGGGTTTACCGGGCCAAATGGCTGCCATGAGTTCTACTCCGTAGGGATTATCAAGGAGATTCTGCGGGGGCCTAGCCCCCGCTCCCCCGCCGGAAGAGGCGATTCTGCGGGGGCCAGGCCCCCGCTCCCCCGCCGGAAGAGGCGATTCTGCGGGGGCCTAGCCCCCGCTCCCCCGCCGGAAGAGGAGATTCTGCGGGGGCCTAGCCCCCGCTCCCCCGCCGGAAGAGGCGATTCTGCGGGGGCCAGGCCCCCGCTCCCCCGCCGGAAGAGGCGATTCTGCGGGGGCCTAGCCCCCGCTCCCCCGCCGGAAGAGGAGATTCTGCGGGGGCGAGGCCCCCGTTCCCCCGCCGGAAGAGGGGATTCTGCGGGG
>RSAS01000031.1:6676-11007 GCA_003934145.1 Candidatus Viridilinea halotolerans
GCGAGGCCCCCGCTCCCCCGCCGGAAGAGGGGATTCTGCGGGGGCGAGGCCCCCGCTCCCCCGCCGGAAGAGGGGATTCTGCGGGGGCGAGGCCCCCGTGCCCCCGCCGCCGGGTTTAAGGGCGGATAGAACATTCGCTCGGCAAGTCACGGATAGGTGATTGGGAAGCCACGGATGGCCCTCACCCCCTGCCCCCTCTCCCACGTTGTGGGAGAGGGGGGAAGAGATCGAGATTCCTGGCGTTGCAATGCGATTCCAGAAGGGGGCGCACACGTTTTCTGTCCGCCCTTAAACCCGCCGGACGGGGGTGTGTGCGGGGGCCGCAGGCCCCAATACGTTTCAAATAAGACCTCACAGGTCTGCTCTTCTGCACTGGAACGTCATCAGCAAAGACCTGTGAGGTCTTTGCTCTCCCTTATTTGAAAGGTATTGGGCCTGGCCCCCGCACCCCCGCGCCCCTACCGTTGGCAACACGACCCGATCAGTCGCACAAACGCGGCCACGACAGCGGGATCAAAATGGCTACCAGCGCGCTCTTTGATATACTCCAGTGTGCGCTCATCGCTCCAGGCGGGGCGGTAGGAACGCTGGGAGCGCAAGGCGTCCCAGACATCAACCACACTAAAGATGCGGGCGGCAAGCGGAATCGCTTCGCCCTTTAGCCCGCGGGGGTAGCCGGTGCCATCCCACTTCTCGTGATGGCCATAAGGGATGATCAGGGTTTGTTGCAAAAAAGGGATCATCGCCAACCACTCGTAGGCATAGGTCGGATGTTGGCGCATCACCTCCCATTCAGCCGCCGAAAGCGGCCCCGGCTTGAGCAGGATGCTATCGGGAATGCCCATCTTCCCGATGTCATGCAGCAGCGACCCACGCCGAATATGCTCCAAATCTTCGCCAGTGACGCCCATCGCCCGCGCCAACTGCATCGTGAGATCCGTCACGCGCAGGCTATGCCCCTCCGTCTCGTGGTCGCGCAGATCAAGCGCCCGCGACCAGCCCTCAATCGTCGCGTTGTAGGCATGGGTCAACTCGGCGCTACTGAGTTGCAGTTGTTCAAAGAGCATCGCGGTGTGAATCGCAATCGCCGCCTGCACCGCCAGCGCTTCGACATAGAGCCACCAGACGTGGTCGGGGCTAAAGGGCTGCAGCAGGAAGAGTTCCAGCACCCCCTGCACCTCCCCACGCGCCCGCAGCGGCAGCGCGAAGTAGGAGGCGAAACGGGTAGCCAGCAGGCGATCACGCGGATTGGGCCATGTTTGTTGGGCATACTGCGTCTCAGCGAGGGGGCGCTCCGCTTGGAAGACCATGCCGGCCAGTCCTTCATCGGAGTGCAACAGCAAATCTGCATCGTCCGGCAAATCCAACCCGTGGCTGGCGGCCAACTCCAACGTGCCGCTCTGTTGATTGAGCAGCAGGATAGCGCAAGCATCCACCCCCAACTGATTGCCAATATTCTCGAGCAGACGCGCCAAAATATGCCGTAGATCAAGGCTCGCCGTAATCGCGACGCCCATTGAATGCAGACTCGTAAGTTGGGCCAGTTGGCGTTGGATCTGGGCCTCCGCCTGCTTGCGCGCCGTAATATCGCGCAGAATCAACTGCACCTGTTCGCCCTGAATATCGGCCACACAGCCCATGCTCAACTCGACCGCAATCGCTGTGCCTTGACTATTCTGAATCAGCAATTCGGTGCGTAACGTCTGCTCTTGCTTAGCGATCAGACGCTGCATACAGGCATGGTAACGTTCCAGGCCATCAGGCGGCAAGAAGGCGCTAAAGGGCGTACCGCGCAGTTGGGTTTCGCTCATCACCCCCAGCAGTTGCACCAGCGCCGGATTGACCAGCACGAAACGGCCCTGGCTATCGAGTACCGCGATGCCATCGGGGGCCAACTGGATCAGGCGCACAAAACGCTTCTGCTCATTGAGCAAGTGGCGATAGCGATTGAGGCGCATGATAGTGCGCACCTGAGCCAACAACTCGCCATGATCAAACGGCTTGCTAATAAAACCATCGGCGCCCACATTTAGCCCTTGCAGACGTGAAGCATGATCATTGAGCGAAGTAAGGAAGAGGATCGGCACCTCACGCCAACGCGGATCATCACGCAGCCGCGCACACACCGTAAAGCCATCCTGATCGGGTAGCACCACGTCCAGCAGAATCAGATCCACCTGATGTTGCTCAAGCAGCGTCAACGCCTCAATGGCGCTCCCCGCCTCAAGCAACACAGGCTCCTCTTGACGCAAAAGCGTGCGCAGCATAAAGCGCACATGGGTGTCGTCGTCAACGACGAGGATGGTACTTGGTGGTGTGGACATAATTTGGGGGAATAGGCGCGAGGCGGGGGACGCGGGAGGTGGGAGGCGGGAGGCGGGAGGGGAGGCGTGGGATGCGGGATGCGGGAGGTGGGGGGTGGGGGGTGGGATGCGGGATGCGGGATGCGGGAGGTGGGCGAAACAACGTTTATGATACCACACACGCTAATTATTAGGCTGCCTGAAATATGGTAATGGCCTTGACTTTGATCTCGACCGGGATTATTCTATTTGCCATCGGGCGTTTCCTGGTAGTCGGCTGTTCTTTTACCGAATACTACCAAAGGAGCGCCCGTTTGCAAATAGCTCTTCGTTCCTCACAGCTTGATGAACCATCCCCAAAATGTGTAGTTAGGGGGTGCGGGGGAACCTGGTTCCCCCGCATGTCCCCCCGTCCGGCGGGGGTGTAGGGCGGTGCCCTACAGATTCTGGTCACACCCTTTTTCTTGCGCTTTGGCGGCGAAGCCGCCAAAGCGCAAGAAAAAAGAAGGTTTGGGGCGCAGCCCGACGGGGGTTCGGGGGCATGGCCCCCGAAAAATTTCCCCTTCCGGCGAGGTTTAAGGGGCCAAAGGCCCCTTACGTTCATGCGCATGGGGCCCCAGGCCCCCGCAGAATTGCCCCTCCTGGGGCTTTTGGGGGCCAAAGGCCCCAAAAACCAACAGGTTGTAGGGCGGCATCCCTAGGCGCAGTGCAACAAAATGGACGCTTAGCGCGTAGATACTGTAGACCAACAACAGCGTTAGGAACAGACACGGCATGGCCAACGCCGAAGCAACCTCGATCCTCTGCCCGCAATGCCACAAGCAGAACGTGCCTCATGCTCGCTTCTGTCAGTATTGTGGCCACGACATGATTCTCAATAACGATGCGCCCAGCGATGAGCGGCGTTATGTGATCACGCGGGTGGTGAAGCAGGGGGGGCAGGGGGCGGTCTATGAGGGGCGCGACCAGGCGGGGCGGGTCTATGCGATTAAGGAGATGCTGGATCGTTTCAATGAGGCGCGTGAACGAGCTGAGGCGCTCGCCCGGTTTCATGCGGAAGCGCAACTACTGCAAGGTTTCAATCATCCCTCGATCCCCCGTGTTTATAGCTACTTTCGTGATGAGGGCCGCCATTATTTGACGATGGATTTCATCTATGGCGATGATCTCCAGGAATTGGTCGAGCGCCACGGGCGGCTGCCGGAGGCGCAGGTGCTGACGTGGGCTGATCAGATCTGCGCGGTGCTAACCTATCTGCACGGTAAAGGACTGATCTATCGTGACATGAAGCCCTCGAACGTAATGATCGAACGTAGCGGCGGGGCGATCAAGTTGGTAGATTTTGGCATTACCACGCTTTTTCGTGGCAATGAACGCGACAGCCAAGTGGGTACGCCCGGCTATGCACCGCCTGAACAGTACCAGGGCTTGGTGACGCCCCAGTCGGACATTTACGCCCTGGGGGCGACGTTGCACCACCTGCTGACCGGGCGCGATCCGACGGAGCAGTTGCCCTTTAGTTTTCCCTCGGCGCAACAACTGGAACCTAGTCTCTCGCGGCGCACCAATGATGCTTTGGAGCGCGCTTTGCAAAAGGTACCCCAGAATCGTTTTGCCACGATGGAAGACCTGCGGGTAGCCCTGAATGCCCAGCGGCAGCCGCAGCCGCACCCGGCGCAAGTACGGGTTGCGCCAGTGCCTGCCGCCGCTGCGGCGCAGGTGGCGGTGCCGCCCCTGCCCCAAGCCCAGACCTCGCCGCCGCCGCCCCAAAAGCGCCCCGTGGCGCGGCGCGGCCCCATGGCGGCTATACGTTCGTGCCTCGCCCATCTCGTACGCCTAGTGCTCACCCTGCTCGCCATCGCCACCATCGCCACCGGCGGCTACATCTATGCCGCCCGCCCCGCCTGGGCGGAACCCTTCGCCGGGCCGGTGATTGAGTTGATCCAGAGGGCGATGGAGGAGAATTAGTGAGGCGGGGGGGCGGGGAGGCGCGAGGCGTGAGGCGGGGAGGCGGGGAGGCGGGGAGGC
>RSAS01000002.1 GCA_003934145.1 Candidatus Viridilinea halotolerans
TACAAGCCCTCTGTGCATAGGGTTGAACGGTAACGTTGCCACGAACCATGTCTTAGGATACTGCTGGTTTATTCGACTATCGGCCTGGGAGCGAGGGCGTCCCGCCCTCGTAGCCCACACGAGGGCGGGACGCCCTCGCTCCCAGGGGAATAAACCAGCAGTATCCTGAACGGATACGTTTTTTGTTACGCCTTGTTCTGATGCGGTAGAACAACGAATCGGTTTGTGCAAAAAAAGTGTCAAGGATTTTCACGTAGGGCCGAAGCATTCTTCGCATCCTCGCGTCCTCGCGTCTTCGCCTCCCGTCTCCCGCGTCTCGCGTCTCGCGCCCCGCCTACCCGCCCCCGCTCCGGTAGCTCTTGTCGAGCAACTCGACGATGTAGCGTACCTGGACATCTTCGCCGCGCTGTTGCAGTTCGCCCGCCATTTGTAGGGCGCAGCCGGGATTGGCGGTGGCGATGATCTTTGCGCCGGTGGCGAGGGCGTTGTTGATTTTACGGGCGCTGAGTTGCGCGGCCATGGTGGGTTGGGTAATGTTGTAGACTCCCGCGCTGCCGCAGCAAAGGGCGCTTTCGTGCATTTCGCGCAGTTCGAGGCCGGGAATGGCGCGTAGCATGGTGCGCGGCTGCACGGTGATGCGTTGCGCATGCGCGAGATGGCATGGCTCTTGGTAGGTGACGCTGATCGCTAGGTGGCCTAAGCCCGCGCGGTTGAGTTCGATGCCCGCGAGGAATTCGTGGACATCCTTGATCTTGGTGCAGAAAGCGACAGCGCGGGGGTACCATTCATGGTCGTCGTGGAGCAGGTGGCTATACTCTTTGAGCGTGCTGCCGCAACCGGCGGCGTTGATGATGATCGCGTCTACACCGAGGCCGGCGAAGGCGGCGATGTTGCGCCGCGCCAACGCCCGCCCGCCGTCGAGGTCGCCGCCGTGGGTGTGAAGCGCCCCGCAGCAGCCCTGGTCGGGCGGGAGGATGACGTCGCAGCCATTCTTCTGTAGGACGCGAATGGTTGCCTCGTGGACATGGGCAAACGCGGTGCTCATAATGCAGCCGGTGAGCAGCGCGACGCTGTAGCGCCGTTGGCCTTCAGCGGGGTAGATTTGGCCCAACGGGGTGACGAAACGGGCGCTGAGCGGGGGCAGCATGCGTTCGGTGGCGGCCATGCCGATCAGGTTGAGCATGCCGCTCTGACGGGCAAAACGTTGCAGGCCGCTCTGCTGATAGAGGCGCATCGAGCCGGAGAAGGCGCGGAAGAGCGCCATCTCTTGGAAGAGGCCGTCAAAGACGACACGGCGCAGCGCCTGTTGCCAGAGCGGGCGTGGGGGCAGTTGGGCCGGTTCGGTGCCGGTGACGGGCAGGAGGGGCATCGGCAGATTGCTTGCCCCCCGCGCCTGCTCCAACTGCACGCGGCTCGCTTCGAGGATCGCCCCGTACTGCACCCCCGACGGGCAGACCGCCTCGCATGCCCGGCAGTTGAGGCACTGGCTCATCTGCTCCTGAAAGACCGCGCTCTCCATGCCGATGCGCCCCTCATCCACTGCCTTCATGAGGTAGATGCGCCCGCGTGGCGATGCCATTTCTAGCCCGCTTTCACGGTAAGTCGGGCAGGAGGAGAGACAAAGCCCGCAGTGAACACAGGTGTTGATAATGGCGCTACTGGGGCGATCTTTGTCGCTAAAACCCACAAGGGGGATGGTTTCAGGCTGATTGGGGCGGGCCGCTGGTTCGGTAGTCACGCCGTGGACTCCTCTAGGTTTTGTGTAGACTGTTGGTGTGGTTGGGGAAACCGGGTTTCCCCACACCTCCGTGGGGAAACGGCGGGGGAACTTGGTTCCCCCGCACCCCCGTGGGGCGGGAAACCGGGTTTCCCCACACCCCCGTGGGGCGACGGCGGGGGAATCAAGTTCCCCCGCACCCCCTGCGGGCGGGGGAACTTGGTTCCCCCACATCCCCTGCGGGCGACGGCGGGGGAACCAAGTTCCCCCGCACCCCCGTGGTTGGGGAAACCGGGTTTCCCCACACCCCTGTGGGGCGACGGCGGGGGAACCAAGTTCCCCCACACCTCCGTGGGGCGGGAAACCGGGTTTCCCCACACCCCCGTGGGGCGACGGCGGGGGAACCAAGTTCCCCCGCACCTCCGTGGGTTTAAGGGCGGACAGAAAACGTGTGCGCCCCCTTCAGGAATCGCATTGCAACGCCAGGAATCTCGAT
>RSAS01000586.1 GCA_003934145.1 Candidatus Viridilinea halotolerans
AGGGTCTCTCGTCAGGCGAAAAGAGATGCTTCGCTGCGCTCAGCATGACGGGGGCGTTTGTTTCTCAGGAGCGCAGCGAAGGGTCTCTCGTCAGGCGAAAAGAGATGCTTCGCTGCGCTCAGCATGACGGGGGCTTTTGTTTCTCAGGAGCGCAGCGAAGGGTCTCTCGTCAGTCGAAAAGAGATGCTTCGCTGCGCTCAGCATGACAGGCTGCTGGGGGTGACTTTTGCTTCATCCCGAATTTTTGCGTTCTCCCGCATCCCCGCGTCCCCGCCTCCCCCCGCCCCCCCTCACCCGTCCCCCAACACCGCCGCCAACACCTCCCCCGTCACCGCCTGGTGGCGGTAGGGTGGCGGGGTGCGTTGCGGGTAGGTGCGGTTGCTCAGGAAGACCATGGCGAGTTGCTGGCTCGGTACGCCAATGATGGCGGTGCCGGTAAAGCCGGTGTGGCCAAAACTACCGCCAGGTGCATCGCCCATGAAGTTGGGACGTTCCAGCATCCAGCCGAGGCCGCCCGCTAGCTCTGTGCCTGCGGCGGTGGGAATGCCCGCGAGGTGGTTGTGCAGCGCCAGCGCCACGGTCGCCTCGCGCAAGAATTGGCTTCCGCCCCACGCGCCCCCTTCGAGCCACGGGCGCATAAAGTGCAAGAGATCGCTCGCCGGGCCGAAGAGCCCCGCATGGCCTGCGACGCCCCCCAAGGCATAGGCGCTCTCGTCGTGTACTACGCCATGCACCAACATGTTGCGCCAGGTCGTGTCCCATTCGCTGGGCACGATGCGTGGCTGCAACGCGGGTGGCGGGCAGAAACAGGTGCTGCTCATGGCCAAGGGCTTGAGGACAAGCTCGGTGAGCGCTTGGTCGAGGGGCATGCCCGCCACGGCAGCGACAATTTCGCCGAGCAAGAGGCTGTTGATGTTGGTGTAGGCGCTCACCGTGCCAGGAACATGCACGGGGCGGGTGGCCCAGGCGGCGGCGCGCAACCCTGCCGCCCCTTGGGTGCAAAGGGGGGCCAAGCGCCGCTCGAGCCCTGAGCAGTGGCTGAGCAGGTGGCGCACCTGCACCTCCTCGGCGGCGAGATCGGCCAAGTAGTAGGCCGCTGAGTGTTCTAGGCGCAGTTCACCCGCGTCGTACAAAACGAGCGCCGCCGTCGCCGTCACCACCTTGGTGAGCGAAGCGAGATCGTAGATGTCGTCGAGCGCAACTGCGCGCGCGCCGCTGTCGGCGTACATGGTGGTGCCATAGGCGGCAGCGTGCAACAAATGACCTGCGCGGGCAATCTGCACCACCGCGCCAGGGAAGATCTGGGCCGCAATGGCCGCATTGATGATATGATCGAGCATGGGACTGATTGTACCAAAGCTTTGCAGGAGACACACAAGCATGGCCCATTCCCATGAAGACGAAGCGCCTCCCCCACGCCATCAGGCGATCGTTGATCGCTTGGCGGTGTGGTACGATCTGCTGGCCGCGCCGTCGCGGCTGCATGCCGCTGAACGCATGGTGGCGACCTTTGCCATGTGGGGTTTGATTATTCATCTGGTGTTGATCGCGGCGGCGCAAGTGATCGGTGGGCAGTTGGCCGACCTCGTCGGCACGACATGGCTGGCGGCGATCTATACGCCCTTTGCCTTTATCTTGATCTATGAGGTACTCCTGCTCATTCTGGCCATCCCTGAATCAACCACCCGGGCGTTGGCGTTGCAATTTCAGATCATTTCGCTCATTGTGATTCGTAATAGTTTTAAGGATCTCGCCTATCTCGACCATCTGACCGATCTCCTCGTTGATCGCCAGGCCCAAATCGCCTTGGCGGCTGATATGGGAGGCGGGGTGCTGCTCTTCGGTTTGGTCGCGATCTTCTATGCCGTAGCGGGGCGGCCTTCGTCTTACCAGACGGCCCTACGTATGCCGACACAGGCGTTATTGCGTTTTATTGCGCGCAAGAAGGCGGTAGCCTTTATCATCACGCTGATCTTTGGGGCGCTGGTAGTTCACACGGGCGGCCTCTTGGTCTATGAGGCCGGACTGACATTGCAGGGCCAGGCTTTCACGCCTCAGGCGTTAGGTTCACCAACGACGCCGCTCTTTGAACGGCTCTTCACCATTTTGATCTTGGCCGACGTGCTGCTCTTGGTACTCTCGTTGCGCCTTTCGGATGCCTACCAGCACCTCTTTCGTGGCGCGGGGTTTGTGATCACGACGATTGTGTTGCGCATTGCCCTTTCGGCTGATCGCCCGCTCCAGGTGGTCTTTGCGGTGGCTGCCGTGATCTTTGGTATTGCCGTGCTGGCGATCTACAAGGCGTGGCCACGCGATCCGTGGCTGGAGGGGTGAGGGATGGTGCGCGGGAGTCTGGTTCCTGCGCGCACTTTTGCTACGCCTTTTGGTCACACCCATTTAAGGCTCAGAGTGACAGAACCGCATGGCCGGGTTACTTTCGCGGTATTTCCTATGTTCTACTTTCTATTTCCTAAATACGGAGATCACACGTATGCCTTCTAGCCCATTAAAGCCTTGGTTTGTCGATCTCTTCCTCTGGGTGGCAATGGTTGTTGTTGGTACGACGCTAACGCTGCTCAGCCTGGCGCGCTACTGGGGCTATAATGCGGGGATGCTCGATTTGGGTAATATGGCCCAGGCGATTTGGAGTGTGACCCAGGGGCAGCCGCTGGTTTTTACACAACCCACCGGGGCGTATAGCCGTTTAACCGGCCATGTTGAATTTTTCTACCTGCTCTTTGTGCCTTTTGTGGCCATTTGGCCCAATCCGCAGCCGCTGTTGACTGGCCAGGCTCTGTTGGCTGCCGCTGGGGCCATCCCTGCCTACCGTTTGGCCATGCGCCAACTCGATAGCCGCCTAGCGGCTCGCTGTATTGCGTTGATCTATCTGCTCTACCCGGTGATGCAGACGGCGGTACTCTTCGATTTTCATGGCGATACCTTGGCGATGCCGTTGTTGCTCTTTGCGCTCGATGCGGCGGATCGCAAGGCGTGGCGGAGCTATAGTATCTGGTTGGCGCTCGCATTGAGTTGCAAGGTGTATGTCGCGGCACCCGTGGCGGGTATCGGGGCCTATTTGTGGCTCTGGGGCGGTGAACGGCGGGTGGGAACATGGACCATGGTTGCGGCAGTGGTGTATGGGGCGGTGGTCTTTTTTGGTGTACGTGAACTTTTTGCTGCCCCGGCGGCGGAACAATCAGCCGCAGTGAGCTATGTAAGCCACTATTATGGCAATATGCATGAGATCTGGCGCACACTGCCCGAGCGCTTGGGGAATGCGTTGGTGGTCTTTGGCCCCGCCCTCTTTCTGGCGTGGCGCGGCTGGCGCTGGCTGCTTCCCGCAGCACCGCTCACCTTGGCGGTGCTGCTCAGCACAGGCCCGGGCGGCGTCTATCACTATGGCTACCACCATTATGCCTTGGTGGTGCCCTTCATTGTGCGGGCGCTGATTGAGGCTGCGGCGCGGTTGCGCCAAGCCGCTGCGCAAGCGTCGGCAGGGCGTGTCGTGCGGCGCTGGCAGCCCGATCTGATTTTTACAAGCATTATTGTCCTCCTCTGCATGGCTTTATTGGTAGACCAGCCGCTCAATCCGCTCTTCTGGCTGGCCCCGCCGGGCTACGGACGCGACCACGCCGTCTATGGAAGCATTGAGCGCGATGGAGTGAAGGATCGCTTTTTGGCTGAACATGTGCCACCCAAGGTACCCATTGCGGCTTCGATGTTCTTGGCCCCGCGCCTCGTGGCGCGCGAAACGCTCTATGTGACACGCTACTCCGATGATCCGGGGGGCGAACGGCTGCCGCGCCTCTTGCCCCAGGTAGATTATGTCTTAGCCGACGGTCTTTTCGATTGGCGTCAGGTCATTGATGGCGCGGTGGTGGGCGGGGCGGCTTACGAGCAGGCCGAGCTTGGCATCCTGCTGCGCGATCCCGCCTTTGGCTTGGTGGCGGCCCGCGATGGCCTGTTGCTCTTCCAGCGTGACGCGCCGCCCGCGACGCGTTTGGCGCAGCAGGTAGAACTGGTGGATGGCGCTGAAGGCGCTGAAGCCATAGCACAACTTGGCCCGCTGGCGCTCGTGGCGGCGGAGGTGCGTCACCTGGAGGGGCGACGCTACCGGGCCAGTTTTACATGGCGACTGGAGGGCGCAGCGCCCGCGCGCAACTGGTTCGCGGTGAGCCAACTTGGCAGCCGAAGCGATGCGCGCATGTTGCACCTACCGACCTTTGCGCTCCAGCCGGTGAGCACCTGGCAACGCGGGCAGGTGGTGCGTGAGCAGTTTGAACTAAACCTCCCCGACGACATTCCAGCGGGAACCCACCCGTGGTATGTCGCCTGGTACGACCCGGCCCACCCCGAGGCGGCACTCGGCGACCCCCGGGCGCGGGTGGGGGGCAGTGAGTCGGTGCTGGTGCAAGAACTTCTGGTTGGTAAGAATTGAGAGGAGAGCTTTATGAAGAAGACAAATACACATAGCTTCCAACCCCAATGGGGGACATTAGGACTGCTGCTGATCCTGGCGAGCCACTTTGTCCTAGTACAACTAGCCACCGGAGTACAGTATGGCGACGCCCCGCGCAATCTGCACTGGGGGTTGCTGACATGGGAGGAACCAACCTTCCTCATCAATACCCCCGACACCTTCGAGCGCAACAAGGGCTTTATGCCTGATCCACCCGAATTGGCCCCGCGCGGGCTGACTCACCAAGTAACAAACAAGCTGCACCCATGGTGGGGGCCAGTAACCCCACTGCTTTTCGCGGGTGTCTGGGGGCTCACTGGCTCATACTGGGTACTCCAATTGGTTATCCCCTGTATTGCTGGCATGATGGTGCTACTAACCTACCACGCGACCAAGCGCATGCTCAGCACAACGATCGCTCTGCTAGCTGCGGCTTTTATCTCCCTCTTTCCAACCTTTCGCGAGTACGGCACTATTTCATACAATGAGACGTTTAGCGCGTTGCTGATTAGTGCAGGTCTTTTTGCGTATCTATGGAAACATACATACATTGCTGTTATTTTTGGCTTACTTTGTGCTTTAAATAAAATGGATTTATTGGGAATATTTATAGGTACAGTCTTTATCTGCATGCTCTATGATCGCTTGTGGGGCCGGCGCGAGCTAACGTGGCATCATCATATGGCCGTACTCGTGCTGCCCGTGCTGTTGGCTGCCCCTTGGATCTGGTTTCACTATCTAGGCGAAGGTCAACGCATTCCGAGCAGCGGTCCATCTTTGGATCGATTTTTTTTGGTTGCTCCCTTGATGTTTAACGTAATCTTCTTCGCGCCGTGGTACATTACCACTTTGACTCTAGCAATCATCATTTTCCCAATCATCATGGGTTTGCGTGCGCATGTGCTACCACCACTGGCTGCCCTATTGCTGGTCACTTGGGCATGCTTAGGTCTCTTAGTTACTCTTGTCTATTGCGCCACTCCTGGATCGGGCAATAGCCCTCGTGTCTTTATTCCAGCGCTACCAGCGGTAGCTATTCTTTTTGCGGCTGGTTTTCGTGCTATTTCGGAAGTCTGGCAGCGACGAATTCGTTTTTATATTTTCGTTCTTTTTTTAGCAATCAACATTGCGTCTATTGGTTATCATTTTGTGGATACTGGATTGCCCTTACGTGCGGCTGAACCGGCTTTTGAGGAGTTGCGCCAGCGCGAACGAGGCTTTGTCCTAACCCCCAACTATTGGCACGCGATTCTTTACACACGTCAGCAAGCTACATGGTTTGAGTTCGATCCTGCATTTGAGCAGAATATTATGCAGAATGTCGATCACTTCTCTCGTTACGTAAGCGCCAACCCCATTCGTTATGTATTGCTACCCAACACCAACACTCCGGCATCAGCCGAGGTATTGGCCTACCTAAACGCGCACAGCGCCGTCTACCCCAAGGGGGCTTGGACATTGTGGATCTTGCAGCGGCCATGAATTGAGCGTGCGCAGGCTGCGTTTCTGTTTCTTTTGGCTCGGTTTTGGCGGCTGCGCCGCCAAAACCGAACCAAAAGAGGCAATACCGCAAAAGGAACGCTGTGGCGATTGTCATGCTGAGCGTAGCGAAGCATCTCTTTTGGTCACCACGAGAGACCCTTCGCTGCGCTCAGGGTGACATGCGCCGCGTGACAGCGTTCCTTTTGCGCTACTGCCAAAAGAGGTTTTCGAGGGAGGCTGCGCCTCCCCCGAACCCCCGCCAGGGTTTGTGGGCGCAGCGCCCCCTGCCCGGCGCGGGCGCGGGGGCTTGGCCCCTTCAAAGGGTTTCACCTGTTCTGGGAAGGGCTTCCCAATGCAGTAAAACGCCTCATGGGTGCGTGCCAACACGTAAACTGCATTGGGACGGGCCAAACCGGGGCTGCGTACCGCAAAAAGCGACAGTTTATCCCCATTTGGTGAAACCCTTTGAGGGCTTGGCCCCCGCAGAAGCCCCTCTGGCGGGCGCGGGCGCGGGGGCTTGGCCCCCGCAGAAGCCCCCCCCCTGGCGGGCGCGGGCGCGGGGGCTTGGCCCCCGCAGAAGCCCCCCTGGCGGGCGCGGGCGCGGGGGCTTGGCCCCCGCAGAAGCCCCCCTCAACTGATCCCAAGCAACCAAAAGAAGAGCGCATTGATAATCGAAAGCAAAATCGAACCAATCAACGCGCTCCAGTAGCCATCGCGCAAGTGAAAGCCCGGCACAAGCTTGGCGGCGACCCAGAAGAGCAAGCCATTGATGAGCAACGCAAAGAGCCCCAGGGTGATGAAGGTCAGCGGAAACGCCACAAAGTGAAGGACTGGCCCGATCAACGCATTGACAAGGCCAATGACAATGGCCGCCACCAGCGCCGTGCCAAAATTGTCTACCGTAATGCCAACATTCAGCCGTGTGATGAGCAACAGACTCAGGGCTGTGATAACCCATGTGATCAAGAGATTAAGCATGGTGTGTGCCCCCTTTATTTTGTATGGAACTACTGCCACTCTTCCAGCCACTGGCGCATTAGGGCAATCTCAGCCTCTTGGGACATGATGATCATCTCGGCCAAGGTGCGCAGCGGTTGGCGCTCGCTCGTCTGGAGCGCCTCTTCGGCCATCATGATCGCGCCCTCGTGGTGGGGAATCATAGCCTCAAGGAAACGCACATCGTAGGATGCATCGCCAGGGGCGACGCTCATTGGCCCCATCTCCATCTGCGACCAATCGGTGAGCGGCAGATCGGGATACCATGTGGCGCGCCAGGTCTGCATCTGGGCAATTTCGGCGGCCTGCGCCTCAAGTATCGCTTCGGCCAGGGTGCGCACTTCCGGGCGCGTCGCCTCAACCAATGCCTCTTCGGCCATCGCCACTGCCCCTTCATGGTGGACAATCATCGCATCAATGAAGCGCGCATCGAACAGTTCGTCGCTGGCGGTACTGGTTGCACCACCATGAGTATCATGGGCAGGGGCAGCGCTAGGGGCCACCGGCGCTACGGGGGTGGTTGCTGCACAGCCAGCCATGAGGAGGGTGGCGAGGAGGATGAAGAGCATGCGTTGAGTTTGGATGATTGGGTTTGACATAGGAGATTCTCCTTTTGTCCTTTCAGAGATAGAGTTTTTGGGCCATTCCGTGCCAATTGTCAAGGGGTTTACCGCGAAATGCAAAGGTGCTCACGTAGGGCCGAAGCATGCGCCATCCCTACGGATAACGAGCATCACGGTATCGTACATGTGCCATAATTAGCGATAAGCCACTACCTAACCACGAGCCACAGTAACATTGTACAACACTCTGTTCTCTGTTCTCTGTTCTCTGTTCTTCCGACTTGCCCAAAAGAGGCCGCCGTGATCATGATCGTAACGCTCTTTGCGCTCTGTCTCGTTGTTGTACAGATCACTCTTGGGGTTTTTGTCGCTTTGCAGGGATGGGATTATCGTCCGGCGCGCTTCTTCACCTACCTTACGGCGCTGATTGTGCTGATCGTGGGCTCGACGCTGGTGCGTGACACCGCCCCAACATTAGCGTTGGCCTACCCCTTTATGGCCGCTTTGATCATTGGGGTGAGTCTCTATATCACGCTCTTAATGCTCTTGGTGGGGGCGCTCTTTTTTCCGCAGTGGTGGGAGGGAAGCCGCCCCATTCGTTGGATTACACTGCCCTATATCATCGCTACGGCGATCATCAGCGTTGATCTCATCCTGCGGCTCCAGATCTTCGTTGGGGTTGCCTATTTTGATGGTACCTACCGCCTGAGCTTTCAGATGCCCAACGCGCTGATGATGATCCTCCTGGCTTTTCTGGGCCAAGTGGTGGTGGTCGTGATGTTGATTGTCGCCTTCTTTACTCCGCAACACCGCGAGTTGCGCACTCCCATTGGGCTGCTGATCATCGCCACGATCTTTTCGATCACGATGGGCATGACGGCGGGCCAATTTAGCGGCGCATTGGCGCGCCTCTCGACGCTGCTGCAAAGCCTGCCCATTTTGGTGGTCTTGGGCTACCTGATTCTGGGGACGCGCCTCTTCACACCCAATCGGGCGGCTATCGATCTGGCGCTGCAAGCGACGCCGGAAGGGGTGGCGGTGGCAGATCGCAACGGTAAGATCACCTTTAGCAATCCGAGTGCCCAGGCGCTGGGTTTTCAGATGGGCCAGACCTTTACGGCGCTGCTCGACACTACCTACCACGAACCCATTGCGCAACTGGCGCAGGGTGGCGGCGGCGAACTACGCATTGAGCATCAAGAGCGACTCTACGACTTGGCGCTGACCCCCGTCCACGATCACCGTGGCGCGCGCCGTGGGACGCTGCTCTTGACCCGCGACATGACCGAACGGGCGCAGCGCCGCGTCGAACTGGAACAGGAGCGCGCTCAGCTTGCCGCGACCGTCGCGCAACTGGAGGCGAGTCAGCGCGAACGCGCTAACCTCAACGCTACCATCCAGGCCCTGGCGCTGCCGCTGATTCCGGTGCTACCAGGCGTGCTTATTTTGCCCTTGATTGGCGATTTCACTCATGAGCGCATAGACGATTTCATGAGCATATTGCTGGAAGGCATCGAAGCGCGTCGTGCCCGTACCGTACTCGTTGATCTTACGGGACTTGCGCTGCTCGACATGGCGGGCGCCCAAGGCATTCTCGCTGCCATCCGCGCCGCTGAGCTCCTGGGTGCGCACTGCGTTCTCGTCGGCATCCGCCCCGAAGTGGCCGAAGCGCTGGTGGCTCTTGGCCTGCCCCTTGATGGTCTCACCGCTGCCGCCACCCTAGAGCAGGCGGTGCTGGGGATGGCGAGCAGGGGTTAGGGGGTGCCGCAATTACGCCCGCGCAAGCATGCGCTGGAAGCGCCCGCGCAGCAGCACGAGCAGCAGCCCGCTGACGCACCACGAACCCGCGATCCAGCCCCATGCGCTTGTGCCCGCTTGCAGCGCCCAGGTCGCCTGAGCCACCCAGAAGGTGGGAAGTAGCATGAACAGCAATCCCCAACCCTCCAGCGCCACGAAGAGCCCGGCCAGCGGTGCGGCCAACAGAATGCTGAGCGCCTTCATCAGGGCCATACCTTCCAGCTTATTGCGGGCAAACGCCACGAGCGCGAGTGCCGTCAGCGGGGCCAGCGGTGCGGACGCCACCGCCGCCAACCATGCGCCCCCAAGCCCCAGCCCTTGCCCACCGGCGAGCGCCAGCGCGGCCATGGTTACCAGCAGCGCAAGGCAGGTCGGCAACGCCAGCCGGTAGCTCAGGTAGGCACTCAGCGGCAGCGGGGTGACGCGTAGCGCCGTCAAGGTGCGGTCGTCGCGCTGATCGAGCAACAGGAAGCCCACCACCGCGCCAGCGATCATGGGCGCAATGGTGACCACCGTGTAGCCCGCCATGGGCGCGAAGAGCCATTCTAGCTCGATTTCGGCCAACGTCGCCACCCGTTCCAGCACCAGCGGCAGGAGGCCACGCACCGCCAGTGCCACCACTAGCGGCACCACCAACAACCCGCGCAGCAGCGGATCGGCCAGAATGTTGCCGCCATCAAGCGCGCTTAGCGTGTGCAGCGCTCTGAGCTTAAGCATCGTGATGTTCTCCCTTTGCAGCAAACCAGAGCGCCCCACCCAGCCAAAGCAGCGCCAGGGCCAACCCTAGCGCCAGTTCCCACCATGCCACCGGCGCGACCGCCGCCCGCATGAAAATCAGTGCGCCATAGAGCGGGTGCAACCAGAGCAAAGGGTGCTGCCATTCAAGCACATCGGCGATCATCGGCGCCATCAGCAGCGCCAGCCAGGGCAGCGCGGGCCACAGAAAGCCACTCAGGTCGCGCCGCCCCGCCGCGAGGTAGTGGCCAAGCAGGGCCATCACCGCCCCCGCCAAGCCTACCCCTGCCGCCAAGAGCAACAGACCGCGCCCGGGCGCAAGCAGCAACAGACCCAGCGCTAGGTGTTGCACCACCCCCAACAGGGCCAAGGTTGCTGCCCGCGCCACCAGCAATTCCCGCTGATGCAACGGCGTCACCCGCCGCGCCGTCGCGCTGCCCTCGCTCGTTTCGAGCAACGCCAGCGCCGCCGCGAAGAAAAAGGCCGTAATAGCCAAGTTATTGAACGCCACCGCCGGCAACAACCGCGCCAACCCCGTGGTGGGCAACGTCGCCAAAACAGCCAAGGTTACCAGCAGCACGAAGCCTACCGTGTAGTAGAGGCCATTGCGCGCCTGTAATTCCAGTTCGCAACGCATAGTGGCCATCGTCCGGCCTAGTCGCATCGTGGATCCATTCGTGGTAAGCCGTGCGGCGGGGTGTGCCCGCCGGACGGGGAGATTCGTGGGGGCGAAGCCCCAAGCCCCCGTCCGACGGGGAGATTCGTGGGGGCCATGCCCCCAAGCCCCCGGCGGGCGGGGTGGGTTTTGGGGGCTTCGCCCCCAAGCCCCGCCGGGCGGAGAGATTCGTCGGGGGCCAAGCCCCCAAGCCCCCGTCCGACGGGGAGATTCGTGGGGGCCAAGCCCCCGATCCCCCGCCGGGCGGGGCGGGTTTTTCGGGGGCCATGCCCCCAAGCCCCCG
>RSAS01000070.1 GCA_003934145.1 Candidatus Viridilinea halotolerans
CCAAGCAGCTCCTGGCCAACTACCAGGACGTGCCGAGCAACATCATCGCGGCCATTGTCGATGCCAATCGCACCCGCAAGGATTTCATCGCCGAGCAGATCCTCAAGCGCAAGCCGCGGGTGGTGGGGGTCTACCGGTTGATCATGAAGACCGGCTCCGACAACTTCCGCGCCAGCGCCATGCAGGGCGTGATGAAGCGCATCAAGGCCAAGGGCATCGAGGTGGTGGTCTTTGAACCGGTGCTCGCCGAGGAGACCTTCTACGGCTCCCGGGTGATCCGCGACCTCGACGCCTTCAAGGCGGAAGCCGACGTGATCCTTTCCAACCGCATGGCCGCCGAACTCGAGGACGTCGCCGCGAAGGTCTATACCCGGGACCTGTTCGGGAGCGACTGAGGGGCGAGGGTGGCACTGCTATCGCAGATATTTCGGGCCACTCGGCACTCGTGTTCTCATCGGGGATATCCCCCCGGGCGGTCAAGGCTCGACCTCCAGGCTTGTCGGCACCGGGTGGTGCAGCCTGGCCCGGGCGTGGCACTGCTGGCAGGTGATATCAGCGAGATCGTGGGCCTGGGGGGCGATCTCGAAGGCCTGCCAGCGGCGCTCGCCGCGACCGATCTCGATGTTGCCGCAGCGGCAGCTGAGGATGTAGGTGCCGCTGGAATCCCGGTCGAGTGTGACGGCTGGCATCTGGCTTCCCTCCCTGGAAGTGTGCGGCCAGCGTAAGCCCGGGGGTGGCGAGGGAACAGCCGCCGGCGGCGACAGGGCGTGTAGGCGTTGGCTGACACAGGCGGCCAGGCCGCCGAGGCAGGGGGCTTTGGACGTTGAGGTGTCGGTGCGCTTCACCCACAGAACCGAAGCCGAGGTGATCAAGCGCTGCGCCAACCCCTATCTCGCCATGCGGGTGGCCTGCTTCAACGAGCTGGACGGCTACGTCGACCCCCACGGCCTGGACACCCGCCAGATCACTTCCTCAAGCCATGGCAGCGGCCTGGGTCCCCGATGTACAGAGACTGGCAATCGATCGCGAGGAATGGTCTACCAATCTTCTCGTCCAACATCCGGCATGGCACGCCACTGGCGGAGTTCCTCGGAATCGGCAGCGTTCGGATCGCACTGGGCCAACAGCTCATCCAGGGAGTAGGGGCGTTTTGCCACGGAAAGTGGCTGTGCCAGAAGGGCTGCGTGTTCCCTCAGCGCCGTGCGTAGCCATGCCGTTGCCTCTACTTCGACCCGCTCGTTTTCCTTGGGGTCGACCAGGACGACCTGATTACCCTTTCGCCGCAAGTAGAGGCTGGCAGGAATCGTGATGGCGTAGCCGCCGCGCACATAGGCCACGATGTCGCCGCTGAGCTCCGGCAGATACGCACGGTCGCTTTGCAGGCAGGCCAGTGCCTCGCGAAACGTTTCCACCGGTTCGGGGAACCTGTCGCGCAGATCGAAAACGCGGTAGGCGAATATCCCCTTCAGCGGATCAGCCGTCGTTGTCATGGTGGGCACTCCGTCTTGGTATCGAACGATGCGATCAGGCGCTGCTCCCGGGAATACTCAACCTCGACCAGGTGGATTGGCTTGCCGGCGGCGCAGTATTTGTCAGCATAATCGCGGGCTCGGATTCCGATGCGTAGCCGCCTCTTGCGGGGAGCAGACCAGGCATCTCCCCTGTGAGCAAGTAGCATGGAGCAGTTCGGTGGGTTGAGCATAGCAAGCGGGGCAGCGAGGGGCGGGACAGGCGCTGTCTAAGTGAGCGGGGAATGCCCCCACCCGGCGGGGCGACGCCATACTGGGCCGGTGAGCGCCGTTCGGGCTCACAGACCGAAAAAATCGCCCCCGTGGTTCTCGAACGCGTCTGCGATACGAATGTATTTCTCAAATGTCCGCTGATCCCGATGGCCACTGACCCGCTTGATCTGCACGTCAGACTTGCCCCGCAAGTGCGCTTCGGTGATGAATCCCGCCCGGAAGCTGTGCGGCGAGTAGCCTTCCTTCCTCAGCCCAGCCGCTGCCAGCCCTTTCTTCATGCGTACCGCCAGGGTGTTGGCCGTCATGCGCCCGGCACCCAGTCGACCACCTCGGGTAACACCTCGAAAAACGGCGCCTTTCTGAATGCCGGACACCGCCAGCCAACTCTCCAGCATGCTCACGGGGCAATAGCGCGTGCCGGGCGGGGCCCGCATGATGCTCTTGGTCTCGATGCGTCCGGATC
>RSAS01000216.1:0-6645 GCA_003934145.1 Candidatus Viridilinea halotolerans
CCCCCCCCGAACCCCTCCCCTTCAAGATTCTTTCTCTGACTGACTATAGCAAAGGGCGGGCACGGGAACCGCGGTTCCCGTGCCCGCCCTTTTTTCATTCATGGCCCACAGCGGTGGAGCGTCGTCCCTCCACGCCCATCCTGCGCCACCGCTAGTCCGGCATCGCTCACGACGGCACACGCGCTCTGGAGGTAGCTCCTGATGCTGCTGTCACCGTTGCGTTCCCGCCCGCTCATATCCCAAAGCACATAGCGCACATCGCCCTGCGCCACCAACGCCGCTAGGTCGTCGCCGTCAATGACCGAATCGCTGCCGTTGAAGCCGCCCGCGTAGAGAACGGGTCGCCCCGTCGCCAACACATACCTTGCACCAACCTGCGAACTTGGTACCACCAGCAGGTACTTCGTGTCCTGGGTACGGGCCTGGAGATAGTCAACGAGTTGCTGGTCGTTGCGCGCAGGCCCCGCGCCGCCGGGCCGTGGGCCTGGAGCGCCATCAGGTCGGTTGGTGTTCCCGTTGTAGGCTTGGGGTAGGGGGCTCCCCGTATCGGCGTAGGCGGTGGTCAGCCCCGACCAGACGGTGGGCACCACAAGCAGGCCGCAGATCACGAGTGCGAAAGCGACCCGTGGCAGCCAGACACCCGTGCGCCGCAGGCTGAAGAGCAGTAGCGCCGTCCCCAGCATGGTCAGCGCGAGGGGCAAGGCGATCCACCAGCCAAGGGTGTTGTACATCCCGACGGCGTAGATTTGAAAGCCCAGCGTCAGGCTGGCCGCCACGAGCAGCAGCAGCGCCGCACGCTGCGGATGGCTGGCGCGTAGCTCCCAGAGGTAGGCCAGGCCAATCCCGACGAGCGCGGCCAGCGGCGCACCAAGCATCGCCAGATAGTATTCGTGGAAGAAACTAGCCACGCTGAAGAAAACCACACAGGTGAGCAGCCAACCGCCCCAGAGGATCAGGGCGCGGTGGCGGGCGCTCTGCGGGTTGCGCCAGCCACCCGCTGCCCCTAGCACCACGATCATCAGCAGCCCCACGGGCAGCAACCAACTCGCTTGGGCTGCCAAGCCAGACTGGAAGAGACGCAACGGCCCCGCCGCGCCAAGGTTGAACATCCCGCCGCCAGCAGGGCCGCCCGGGCCAGCACTGCCACCATCCGGGCCCAGCGGTGGCCTGCCGCCATCCGGCTGGCCAGCGGGCGGGGCCGGTCTGTTGCTGCCATCCATAGGCGGCCCGTCGCCCTGTGGCGGGTCGCCGGGCGTACCCGGCCCGCCGCCAATGAGGCGCTGGATGCCATTGTAGCCAATAATCAGATCGAGCGCCGAGTTGTTCGTACTGCCGCCCACGTAGGGCCGCTGGTGGGCGGGGGTCAGATCGACCACCACCGCCCACGCGAGGGCAACGGGGATGAGGAGGGCGGTTGCCAGCAGCAGGTTGCGCAACTTCTTGCGCCAAGGCTGCGCGGCGGTGAAGAGGTAGAGCGCGTAGAAGGCGGGCAGCGGCAGAAAGGCTTGCAGCATCTTGATGTTAAAACCGATGCCGACGGCGAAGGTGCCAAGCAGCAACCAACGCAATTTCCCGCTTTCACTCGCCTTAAGGAAGGCCCAAGCCGCCAGCAGCAGCGCCAGGATCAGCAGCGCATCAGGCGTATTGTTGCGCTCCACCGCGATGGCCACGGGTGTGACCGCCAGTGCCAACGCCGCAAGCAACCCGGCCAGCGGGCCGAACGAGCGTTGCACCAGATGAAAGAGCAGCAACACCGCCGCCAAGCCCGCCAGCAGTTGCGGCAAAACCACGGCAAAACCATTGACGCCCAAGAAGAACGCTGAAAGCGTTTGGAGCCACAAGCCCAGTGGCGGCTTGTCAACGCTAACCGAACCACCCGGCTCAGCGGCGACAAAGAAGAAATTGGGCCACGACTGGAGCATGCTGGCAACAGCGGCGGTGTAGTAGGTGTTGGCCTGGCCAATTGCCTCTAGGTTGGCAAAACGCAACAGCGCCGCCAGTACCATGATCGCGCCAAGCGCGAGGCCCGTGGGCGTCAGCCCCAGCGGGAGACGCAGACTCGTTGCGTTGGGCAGAGGCACCTGGCGGGGGAGCGAACGTGGGAATTCCATCAGAACCTTCCTCATGCTTGTGGCGGCCCAAGCGCCGCCCTCGCTTTAGACTACCGCAACGATGTGCAGATGCGGTTCAGAAGTGATGAAAACGTGATGAGCGGCGGGCGCTGCTGCGCCCGCCGCTCATCACGACCATAGTTCCCTACAAGGGTGAGGTTCATCCTCACTTTGCCAAAAGCGGATGCATGGAAAAAATTTCTCCTACGCCCCTAAAAAGGGGTGTGGGAAAACTTGGTTTTCCCACACCCCTAAACCTATCTACCCTCGCGCCGCTGCCTCCAGCAATTGCATGATGCGCGGCACCATCGTCGCCGGGTTCTGGTGCATGCCTTCGATCAGTAGCGTGTTGTCGTAGAGCTGCTCGATGGCCGCCGTCGTCACCGCATCGTCGGGATCGTTCTCCAAACGCCGGGCGAGCGCGGCGATCAGGTTGCTCGCCGGATTGAGTTCGAGAATGCGCGGCGTCTGCTCCGCCTCACGGCCTAGCATCTGCTGGATGCGCTGCATCTCGCGGCCCATGCCCTCGTCGTCGCTCACCAGGCGCGCCGGGCTGTCGCGCAGCAACGTCGAGGCGCGCACATCCTTGACGTGCTCGCCCAAGACCGCCTTGGCGCGCTCCACAATCCGCGCAAAGGTGGCCTCGTCCACCTGGGGCGCTGCCGCCTCCGCCTCGCCGGGCAGTTCAAGGTCGGCCTCGTCCACGTTGCGCAGTTTCAAGCCTTCGTAGTCGCGCAGGCCGGAGAGCATAAAGCCATCCATGATGTCGTGCATGATCACCACTTCGATCCCGCGTGCCACGAACGGGTCGAGGTGGGGGCTGGTGCGGCCACCTTCGAGGCTCGAAGCGAGCAGGTAGTAGATCTCGGTCTGCCCATCCACAATCCGGCTCTTGTACTGCTCCAGCGTGATCAACTCCTCGCCGCTGCGGTTGGAGTGGAAGCGCAGCAACTTGAGCAACTCGTTGCGGTGTTCGTAATCGGTAGCGATGCCCTCTTTGATAAAGACACCAAACTCATGCCAAAACGCAGCAAACTTGGCGGCATCCTGGCTCGCCAGATCGTTGAGCTCACGGTGCATGCGCGAGGTGAGCGTCTTGCGGATGCGTTGCATCACCGGCGACGACTGCACCGCCTCACGCGAAACATTCAGCGGCAGGTCTTCGCTATCCACCACGCCTTCCACAAAGCGGAAGTAGTTGGGCAGAATCTCTTTGGCCTCTTCCAGAATGAGCACCTTGCGCGAATAGAGCTTCACCTTGCCCTCGATGCGCCGCTCGATCAGCCCACGCTCGCGCTTGGCGGGCACAAACAGGATGCTGTGCATATCTACCGGCACATCGGTGGAAAGATGAATCTGCATCAGGGGCGCATCGGCATCAAGCGTCAGTTGGCGGTAGAGATTCTGATACTGCTCGGCCTCGACTTCGCGCGGCGCCCGCCGCCAGAGCGCCTTTTGCTGGTTGAGTTGGCGGTCGCCATCGCCCATGTAGATGGGAAAAGCGACAAAATCGGAGTGGCGTTTGATAATCTGCTCGATGCGCCAACTATTGGCAAACTCCGCCGCGTCCTCTTTCAGATGCAGCGTAATCGTCGTGCCGCGCTGCGCCCGCTCTGCTGCGCTAATCTGAAACGTCGCATCGCCGACGCTCGCCCACATGGCTGCCTCGGCGTCGGGCCGGAACGAACGCGACACTACCGTCACCTTATCGGCAACCATAAATACCGAGTAGAAACCAACGCCAAACTGACCAATAATCTCGCTTGCTGCGGCCTTATGACCCTCACCGGCCTGCTGCACAAAGGCGCGTGCGCTTGATTGCGCAATCGTTCCCAGGTGATCAACCAGATCCTCGCGGGTCATGCCCGTGCCGCTATCGCTAATGGTGATCGTTTTGGCCTCGCTATCCACCTCAATGCGGATGGCCAATTCAGCCTCAGGATCAAGCACCTCACGATTGGTAAGCATCTCGAACTGCATACGATTGAGCGCATCGGAGGCATTGGAGATCAATTCACGCAGAAAAATCTCGCGGTCGGTATAGAGCGAATGGGCAAGAATATGCAACACCTGCTGCACTTCCGCCTTAAAGGTGAGTGCTTCAGGTTCCTGGGCGGTCGTTTGGTCTGTGGTCATGTGAAGAATACTCCTCTAGTACGCTGATTTATACCTGACGGCGGGGCAGCCACCCTAAAACCCGCTTTGGGGCTGCGCCCCAGACACCCTTTTTTCTCTCAATTTGGCGGCTTCGCCGCCAAATTGAGAGAAAAAGAATTCTTTGGGGGAGGCGCAGCCTCCCCCAAGCCCCCGCCGGAGGCGTTGATGATTTGCCACCTCAAACTCTACCATGTCTATGTTAGACGGTTGTTAGCATCAGGTTAGTGAAGTGTATGCAAATGTTCTGCCAAAGACCAACGTGCGAGTGGTCTATGCCATTTCAAGCAGGGCAACAACTTCGTGCAAGACTTCGGCTAACGTTGGTGCAACACCCTCGATAATTTCTTTGGGCGTGTGCTTGTGTTCGCGTGTTGCCAACCGCGGGCGGTGTCGTGCATTATCGTAACGAAAGCACAATTGTTGCGTAGCATCCTGATAGTGGTAGCTATACATCTCACGTTGTACCTGCATGCCAGTGACACTCAAGTATTCGCGTAGAAACAACACCGAACCATCCTGAAAGGTAATCGAACCAGTTAGATAGCCTTGTTCACCGGATCGATTTTACATGCTAATTTGGGTATGTATTACCATACGGCTTGTTGTATAGAATTCAAGGAGGCGTACTATCTGTTCATAATATGTCTGCATCACGATAGGTTATCCCCCGTAGTTGCCTAAGCTTCGCTTCGAGATCGCGCACAAGACGATACTCTCCTGCCCATTGAACATATTCATCATCACCTCCGACTAGATCTTCGGCGGCCATAGAGGTAATGAAATGTTCGGATGTGGTGCGATACTTCTGTTCAAATGGAACCAGCCGCTCCTGTGCCAGCATGAAAGCCAATTCCAAGTGAGCAATTTCGCGTTGAATGGCTGTTTCGACCAAAGAACGCACTTGGATCGCGTTGTCGGTTGTTTCTAAATAGATGGTTGTCATGAAATTGCCTCTGTAATCTACATTGGGGCATGGCCCCACGGGTATTATACCAATTGGGTGTGACCAAAATCTGTAGGGCGATGCCCTACACCCCTTAGACCTGATGAAGGATGCGAGGGAACCAGGTTCCCTCGCGCACCCTAGCTACACATTTTGGTCACACCCATACCAATTACCATTGAGTATGCCGCATGCCCAATGACAATCTAGCGCATATGAGATGCCATGCTCGGCTATCAGCTATCGGATATCGGATTTGGTATTATGCTAGGGCTACCACCTTTTTCTTCTACCCCTTCCGCTTGGGCAGACGAAAGCTAAACAGATTGGGCCGTTCCGGCTCGGGTTGTTGCAAGAAATCGGCCTCGCCGGGGCGCAAGTTGGGGCGACTGGCGAGCCACGTGTCGCGTTGTTCCTTGGTACGTTGCAGCAGGGCTTCAATGCTGGCGCTATCATTCGCCGCAAGTTGGTCGCGCATTTCCACCAAAAAGCCAAGCATGGCATCGATCCAGCGCGTCAACGCCACCCGATTGGTGAGCAGAATATCGCGGTGCATCTGCGGATCGCCCGAAGCAAGCCGCGAAACGTCGCGGAAGCCGGTGGCTGCGAGGGGGGCCAATTCGCGCCAGGCGGGGCTACTGCTCGTCACCGCCATCAGGCCCACCGAGAGCAGCATGGGCAGGTGCGAAATCGCCGCCACATAGGCGTCGTGTTCTTCGGGATCGATATAGTAGGGTTTGGCCCCCACCGTGCGTACGAGCGCCTCGACCGCCTCAAGGGCCGGTTGCGGCGTCTGCGGGTTGGCCGTCAGGCAGTAGATCGCCTGTTGGAAGAGGTCGGGGGTCGCTGCTTCAATCCCGGCGTGCTCCTTCCCCGCCATCGGATGGCCCCCAACATAGGCCACCCCAGCGGGCAACATCTCCGCCGCCCAGCGTGCCACCTCCGCCTTCGTACTGGCCACATCGGTCACCACCGCGCCCGCAGGCAGCAGCGGCGCAAGCTCGTGCAAAACATCACGCACGGCCTGCACCGGCGTCGCCACCACCACGATCTGGGCGGTGCGCACACACTCGGCCAACGTTGCTGCCGCGTGGTCAATTGCCAACCGCCCGTGCGCCTCCTTGACTACCCGTGAATCACGATCCCAACCCGTAACTTCAAGCGGGCCAAGCGCCGACTCTTTCGCCTCAGCCGCACGCAGCGCCATGCCCAACGAGCCGCCAATCAAGCCCAAGCCGATGATGCTGATGCGAATCATAGATATCCTTTGCTTTTGCGTGGGGTGCGGGGCGAACCGGGTTCGCCCCGCACCCCACGCAAAGGGGGAAGAAGCTTGGGGGCCAAGCCCCCAAGCCCCCGCCCGACGGGTGGTTTTTCGTGGGCCAAGCCCCCAAGCCCCCGCCCGACGGGTGGTTTTTCGTGGGCCAAGCCCCC
>RSAS01000216.1:6745-10985 GCA_003934145.1 Candidatus Viridilinea halotolerans
AAGCCCCCAACGGTGGGGATCCCACCGGAAACGTTGCGCCTTTACGCCAAAAAAGCGATCACTCCGCAGGGACACGCGCCAAAAAGAGCATTTCGGCGATCACCAGCACCACCGCCAGCAGCAACATGCTCACCCAGGTGAGGACGCGCAGGCCAGCGAACGCTGCAAGGAGGGTGAGAAAGAGGCCGACTTCATAGGATTGACGGCGCACGCGGCGGCCATCGAAGGCCCGCGCACGACTCTGGAAGAGCCGCATGGTTGCCGCGTGAATGAAGGGCCGCGCAATGGCCGCCCCGCAGAGCAAGAGCGCCATCAGCAGCAGGCCGTAGATGGGCAGATCGGGCAGCGCCAAGAGCCACTCTTGCGGCGCCGGAACGAAGGCGAGCGTGTAGAGCAACAGGGCGATGCCCAGCGTGCCCTCGATTGTCAACCCCACCAGACCCATTGCCCGTTCAATGGGCACAAAGGTGAGAATGGGCGCCGCAAGCGCGAGGGCATAAAAGAGCAGGCGCTGCAACTCCAGCGGCTCATTGCGATTCAGCCCGCCAAAGAGCAGCAGCGCCAACACCGCCGCCCAACAGAGCCCGGCCAGGGCAGCAAGTATCAGTGAATAGTGTTGGGTGTTCAGCGCCTTCATGAAGGGAGGGGATCGGGGAGAGCTTCGCTCTCTCCGAAGAACTCTTGTCTTTCGTTTTGGCGGCGAAGCCGCCAAAACGAAAGACAAGAGACGTTGGGGCTTTGCCCTTAAACTCGCGCCATGCGTTGGCGCAGCAAATGATCGGCCAGCACCAAGGCCAACATCGCTTCGGCAATCGGCACGAGGCGCGGCAAGACCGTCGGATCGTGGCGGCCATGCACCGTGATTGTCGCTGGGTTACCCTCGCGATCCACCGTCTGCTGCGGTTGCGCGATGCTCGCCGGTGGTTTGGCTGCCAGGCGCAGCACAATCTCTTCGCCGGTGGAGATGCCCCCCAGGATACCGCCGTGGTGGTTGGTTGCCGTACCAATCGTCCCATCAGCGCGGCGCACAAAGGGATCGTTGTGCTCCGAGGCGCGCATTTGCGCCACCCCAAAACCTTCGCCAAACTCTACTCCCTTGATCGCCGGGATCGAGAACATCGCCTTGCCAATATCGGCTTGCAATTTATCAAAGACCGGCTCACCGAGACCAGGGGGGACGCCCCGCGCCCGTACCTCCACGATGCCGCCGAGCGCATCAAGCTCGCGGCGCGCCTGTTCTACCTGAGCCACCATCAACTCGGCCACGGCGGCATCAGGGCAGCGCATAATATTACGTTCAATCTCATCCTCATCAAACACCTGCGCCCGCAGATCGCCAAGTTGCAGCGTATAGGCCACAATCTGCACCCCTACCGTCGCCAAGAGCAACTTCGCGACCGCGCCGCCCGCCACGCGGCCAATCGTTTCGCGCGCCGACGAGCGCCCGCCGCCGCGCCAATCGCGGAAGCCATACTTGGCATCCCACGTATAATCGGCGTGGCCGGGGCGATAGAGATACTTGATATTCTCGTAGTGGCCCGACTTCGCATCGTCGTTACGCACCAGCATACTCAGCGGCGTGCCGGTGGTACGCCCCTCAAACAGTCCGGAGAGAATTTCTACCCGATCCAACTCCTGGCGCTGCGAACTCACCTTACTCTGACCCACGCGCCGCCGATCCAACTCACGCTGGACATCCTCAACGCTCAGCGCCAAACCTGCTGGGCAGCCATCCAGCGTACAACCCACCGCCAACCCGTGCGATTCCCCCCACGTCGTGAGGCGAAAGACCTGTCCAAAGCTATTACCTGCCATAAGAAGAGTTGATTGATAAGAAAAGCCACCGAGCGAAACCGCATCGCCCCGTGGCCTTGTATGTTCGTCATAGGCGGCTGCGCCGCCGCCGAATATCTTCTCTTTTGTTATGGGTTGGCGGCTACGCCGCCAACCCATAACAAAAAAAGAGGGTTGCGGGGCACCGCCCCGCTGGGGCTTGGCCCCATACGCATGAACGTAAGCCGACGAACGCGGTTCGTAGTAGGGGCTTTAGCCCCGTAAGCAGCCCTTGAACGGCGCTAAAGCGCCTACTACGAGCGGGTTTTGGGGCATCCCCAAGCCTAAAGTTCATGCGCCTGGGGCTTGGCCCCCTAAATCACCTACCGCGACTTGCGGTAGCGCATATTCTTGTCATACTCGTCAATCGCCTTGCGCGCCGAGTTGTACATCTCGCGCCAGTTGACGATGTCTATGTCCGAAAGCTTGCTCCGTCGCTCCAGCAAGACCCACACCCAGAGCGCCGTCTGGGCCAGCAGTACGAAGACCATAATCCCGATCATGACCCATCCATCGATAGCCATCGGAACCCTGCCTTTCCTGTAACCAACACCTTTGACATATAGTACAGTGGTTTGCTACTTAGTGCAATAGATAGTCTTGTTGCATTATACCAGTGACAAGTGATGAGTGACAAGCGATGAGCGTCCTGCTCGTTACGCATCCCGCATCCCGCATGCCACATCCCGCATCCCGCATCACGCATCCCGCATCACGCCTCCTGCATCTTCAGCCGCTCGCGTGCTAGGGCCAACGCCTCGGCGCGGGAGGTGATTTCGCCCGCTGCTTGGGCTTCGGCCAGTTCACGCAGCAAGGCCCCCAACTGCGGCCCGGGGGCAAGGTTGAGCGTGTGCATAAGGTCGTGGCCATTGACCAGCGGTGTGCGCCGTTCCGCTGGCGGACTCGTTGCGGCGCTGATCAGGTGTTCTACCCAAGCGAGGTGCGCCGCCCACGCTTCGGGCTTGATCTGTGGCCCGCGCGCCGCTAGGTGATCGGCAAGCTCGTGCAGCAGCACATCCGCCGCCGCATCACCCAACTCGCGGAAGAAGCGCACCGTCGCCCGTGGCGTCACCACGTCGGCGGCGCGTAGCTGCCCCGGACGCATATGTTCACGCACGACCAATGCCACATAGGCGCAATCTAAGCGGCTCAGCCGCAACCGCCGTCCGATCTGCAACGCCACTTCAGCGCCCATGCTCTGATGGCCATAAAAAGTCACGCTGCCATCCGCGTGTTGCACCTTCGTCTGTGGCTTGGCGTTATCGTGTAAAAGTGCCGTGAATTTCAGCAGCGCACTGCGTCGTTGTCCACCCGCCCGTTTTTCGTTGAGCAGCTTGGCAAACAGAGGCGCATAGGGAATGGTGGCCTGCAGCGCGGGATGCTGTTGCACCGCCACCGGACGAGTCTCAACACCACCAGCGGCCAGCGCTATCTGTTCGCCCCTGATCTGCGCGATCAGCCAATCGAGCGCGGCGACCGTCTCGAGGCTATGGGCCAAGACGGGCAGGAAGTGGACGCGGGGTTGGCTACAAGCGCGGGCTGGTTCCAGTTCAGGCAGCAGTGTCGTAAGCGCCCCACAGTTGTCGAGGTAGCGCAGCCACGGCGCGGCAGCGGGCGCATCGAGCAGGCGCAGTAGCTCATCGCGGCAACGTTCGGGTGCAATCTTCGCTAAACCAGGGGCCGCATCACGCATCATTTGATCCAATGCGGCCACTGGGCGTAGGCCCAAACGGGCGCAGAAGCGCGCAGCGCGCAACACGCGCAAAGGATCATCGTGCAGACTCGTGGGGCTACACGGGCGCAGCAACCCCGCTGCCAGATCCGCCTGCCCGCCCGTAGGATCGAGCAGCGGCGCAGCCTGTGCACCCAGCGGCAGCGCCAACGCATTGATCGTAAAATCGCGCCCGCGCAGATCGGCCATAATATCCGGCCCGCGCAATCCGGCCAGATCCAGCGTAAGCGGCGGATCGTCACGGGTCACAATGCGCCCTGTCGCCCGACTTGCATCCAGCGGCACAAACGCCGCCCCACACGCATCCGCATAGGCCCGCGCCAACGCAAAGCCATCGCCAGCCACCGCCAGATCAATATCCACCGGCGCTTCGCCGCGCAGCAGATCGCGCACCGTCCCGCCCACCAGCCAGAGCTGGATACCCTGAACGGCGGCAAAGGCGCTGAGTTGGTCGAGCATGGGGGGAAGTGTGAACATGATTTGGCAGAGGCGGTGAAGCGGGATGTGAGGCGAGGAGGCGAGGAGGCGTGAGGTGAGGAGGCGAGGAGGCGAGGAGGCGAGGAGGCGTGAGGCGAGGCGGCGAGGCGGCGTGAGGCGAGGAGGCGAGGAGGCGAGGAGGCGAGGCGGCGAGGCGGCGAGGCGGCGAGGCGGCGAGGCGGCGAGGCGGCGAGGCGG
>RSAS01000058.1:0-1762 GCA_003934145.1 Candidatus Viridilinea halotolerans
CCCCTTCCGGCGGGGTTTTAGGGGCCGCAGGCCCCTTAAGTTAATGCGCATGGGCGCTGCACCCCAAACCCTGTCGGACTGCGGAAGGGTGCGCGCGGGAACTTGGTTCCCGCGCGCACCCTTCCGACAAGTCCCCAAAAAAGAGGGTTTGGGGCGCAGCCCCAAGAGCGGGTTGTGGGACGTTGAGGGCTGTAGCCCTCAACGTCCCACACATGCCCTAGCGCAAATCCTGCGCCTTCTCATTAAAGAGCGCCTCGCCGGCCTCAATCGCCGCATCGGGCGTGGCCGCGCCCGTCCAGATCGCCTCAACCGTCTGGTTGATCGGATCCCACATGGCATCGATGAACTCGTTGTTGGGCATCGGCTTGCCATTGACCGTCTGGGCAATGAAGGCCGCAATGATCGGGTCGTCGGCCACCTGCGCCTGCGCCTCAATGTTGGCCGGCACTTGCTTGTTGGCCTCGGCGAGACGTGCTTGCACCTCAGCCGTGCCGTAGTGCTGCATCAACGCAATCGCCGCCTCAGGCTGGCGCGCATTGTTGGCCAACATCAGCATCTTCACTCCCACGAAAGGCATGCCCGGCTGACCGGAACTGCTCACCACCGGGATCGTGGCGAGGCCCACATCCAGCCCAGCCTCCAGGTAGTCGGCAATCGCCCACGGGCCGTTCATAATGATCGCGGCCTTGCCCTCTTTGAAGAGCGTATCGGCGATGCTGTAGTCCATCTCTTGGGGCATAATCGTGCTAAACTCGGCAATCAATTCGCCCGCCGCGATTCCTTCTGGGCTGTTCAGCCCTGTCGTGCCATTGGGGTTGACGAGGCTCACGCCGGCACCTTGCCACCACGGCGCTGAGAAGTAGGCTTCACTACGTCCGTTGTAGACAAAGAGGTATTGCTCGGCAGTGTTGTACTCGCGGGCACGGGCGATGAGTTCGTCGGTATTCTGCGGCAGTTCATCCTCGCTGATCAACGCCTTGTTGTAGATGAAGGTCAGAGCCTCCAGCGACTCAGGTACGCCCCAAGTCTGTGCCTCGTAGATCATGGCATCAACAGCCACGGGGGCAAAGTTTTCACGCAGGTATGCCTCGTCAATGCCATAACGATTCACTGGCTGGATGATCATCGCTAAGACATTCTTGCCAATCTGATCATTCACCCAGGCGATAATATCTGGCCCCTCACCACTTGGCACCGCCGTCATCACCTTGTCGTTCAGATCGGCCACGCGCAGCAATTCAACCTGCACATTGTTGGCTTCACCATACTCGGTCAAGACCGCCTCAATCGTGTTGTAATACTCGCCCTGCCAGTTGTGCCAAATAGTGATGGTCACCGGCTCGGCAGGTTCGGTGGGTTCTGCTTGTGCAGGTGTCTCGGCGGTGGCATCTGTGGCGGGTGTTCCGTCTGCCGGGGCGTCCGCTGCGGTGGTAGGCGCGGTGGTGGCCTGTGTCGCTGGCGCGGGCGTCTCGCCGCCACAGGCGGCCAGCATGAGCGCGACCAGCGCGACCAGCGTGAAGAGTGAAACGTAACGTTTCATGGATTACTCCTTTGTACTCTGTTGTGAAGATGGGCGACCAAGTCGCCCTTATTGCGTTGGGATTTTGGGGAGAATTTTTCGGGGGCCATGCCCCCGCGCCCCCGCCGCACGGGGAGAGTTTTGCGGGGGCCATGCCCCCGCGCCCCCGCCAGACGGGGGAGGTTTTGCGGGGGCCATGCCCCCGCGCCCCCGCCGCACGGGGAGAGTTTTGCGGGGGCCATG
>RSAS01000058.1:1862-2203 GCA_003934145.1 Candidatus Viridilinea halotolerans
CCCCCGTGCCCCCGCCACACGGGGGAGGTTTTGCGGGGGCCATGCCCCTTCAAAGGGTTTCACCTGTTCTGGAAAGGGCTTCCCAATGCGGTAAAACGCCTCATGGGTGCGTGCCAACACGTAAACTGCATTGGGACGGGCCAAACCGGGGCTGCGTACCGCAAAAAGCGGCAGTTTATCCCCATTTGGTGAAACCCTTTGAGGGCCATGCCCCCGCGCCCCCGCCACACGGGGGAGGTTTTGCGGGGGCCATGCCCCCGCGCCCCCGCCGCACGGGGGGGGTTTGCGGGGGCCATGCCCCCGCGCCCCCGCCGCACGGGGAGAATTTTTCGGGGGCCATG
>RSAS01000025.1 GCA_003934145.1 Candidatus Viridilinea halotolerans
TAGCCGCTGCGCTCGCCGATCTGCTTGCCATGCCGCTCCGTACTGCGGAACAGTTAGTCGAACATGACCGCGTTCTTCTCGTTTTTGCTGTGGCCCGCGAAGCGGAGTTGTTGTTGCTTACTATCGAAAAATTAGCCTGCCAAGCTACTGCGTTCTGCCTTGGTCTCAACTGGCTACGCCACAGCAAAATTATGCCCGATCTCGTTGGTATTGCTGCCCGTGGCATCTGTAGTGTTCCTTGGGAGGGCGAACTGCGCCGCCTACGCGCCGACGGCGCGCCCCTCGCAGAGGTGCAACAGTGTATCGCTCACGCCACCAGTGCTATCTTGCGTGCGGTGCAAGAGACACCAATTGACCCCAATCTGCCACGTCAAGTGCGCTACTATACCCGCAGCCACCGCCGCGTCAATGTCATTGGCCGCTGAAGGCGAAAACGACGAAGCTGTCAATTTCGGCCACCTGCTCCAGTTCAGGGAATTGGGCTAAACGCGCCTCTACGCTGGCCCATTCAGGGGCGCGCCAGCCGTTGTACTGGCTCGTGTCAAGGATCAGGTAGGTAAAGCGACGCCAAGCAAAATAGTCCAACGAACGTTGATCGGGAAAATCGAGCGCCATTGCCGCAAAATCTTGGTAGGCCCGTGGTTGGTGCGCCGCATGCATGTAGGCAGGCATCTGTTTGGCATGAAACAGCGAGCCAAAAATGGCGAGATCATTGATCATTGGCTTGTCTACGGGCAAAAATGCTACCGCAAAATCGCCCTCTTGCGCCGCCAGCCATTGGTCAATGCCGCGCGGTACGAGCGTGGCTGCCGGTAGGCGTCCCGGTAGGAGATCAATCAGCAGCAGGCCCATCAACAGACTGGCAATGAGTACCTGTTTGCCCCGATGCGGGGTACGATTCATGAGGTAGCGTAGCCCAAAGGCGGCAAACATGGCGACAAAGAGGATGGTGATGATGCCAAAACGCGACCAGACGCGCATCATGCCCAAACCCGGCAGGTGGCCTAGGTAGTAGGCGGGGAGCCAGAAGGGATCATTGCGTTGCAGCGGTTCATTGTTGATCCAGAGATCGGTGCCCAGCGCAAACACCAATGCCGAGAGCGCGGTTGCCCCCCACACGAGGGCGCGCCGCCGCCCCGCTGGTTCACGCAAGAGCGCCCCAAAGCCGATGCCCGCCAGTAGCAGCGCGACGAGGCTGACATAGAGTGTCTTTTCGCCCGCGTAGGGCTCAGGTCGCATCTGTTCCACCCACGCGCCCCACAGCGGATGCATACTCGAAGGCAGCACAAAGTTCAGCGGATCGGCTGACCAGATGCGCGTGCGCCCAATCGCAAACGGAGTGAATGTGCCGGAACCCAAGACGCTCAACGTCGGTAACGCACCCACAAGGGCGCCCCCAAGCACACTTACCGCAATGCGCCAGCCGTGAACCTGTAGGAAGCGAAAATGCGGGAAAATGGTGTAGAGCGCATAGAGCGCACCGCAGACGAGACTCATCAGCAGGAGGTATTGCGACGAACTGGCGAGGAGCGCCGTCGCACCACCAAGTAGCCACAACGACCGCTCGCGCTGTACCCGCGTATGCAGCGTATGGTCAAGCGCCCAGAAAAAGATGGGCAGCATCTGCGTCGTCACAATATTGGCATGGCCCAGGCTGCGTAACATGCGAAAGGGCGTCAGCATAAAGGCCGTACCGGCAAAGAGCGCCGCCCCGCGGTGGCCGGTGAGCCGTTGCGCCCAAAGGTAGGTAAAATAGCCCGAAAGCAAATGGCTCAAGAAGATCGCAAGGTTGTAGCCAAAGACTGGCCCCAGCGCCAACGTCGCCGGGGCCACCAACAAGTAGCTCACGTAGGGCCAGTCGTTCGAGGCGAGCGGCAGGGCGTCAGGGTAGTTCAGGCGCGGATCGACAAAGGGCGATTGCCCCAACAGCAGCGCCTGCGCCGACCACCCTGCCATGTAGGCATAATGAACATTATCACCGAGTTCGCCTAAGATCAACTCCCGTGGCCGTGGCAAGACCGGCAGCATCGCCATGAGCGCCAAGGCCGTAAACCAGAGCAGCACCAGCGCATCACGGCGCAACACACTCGCGAGATCGCGCAGCGTTGATCGTACCATTGCCACTACTGCTCATCAATCGTAATGCCCAGGATCATCTCGCCGGGGCGGGCGCTATCTGCCGGATTCTCCGGATCGCGTAGCGGAATGCCATCCACCATCTCCTGGCCCGTGATCACGCGCCCAAAGATGGTGTAGTTGGTGCGCATGCCCGTCTCATCGTTGAGCCACGGTGTCGCCGCTGTGGTGATGAAAAACTGCGAACCGGCGCTGTCAGGATCGTTGGCGCGCGCCATCGCCAGCAGCCCCGGCTGATCAAAGAGAATCTGGTCGGTGAACTCGGCGGGAATGCTGTAGCCCGGCCCGCCCATACCCGTGCCCTCCGGATCACCCCCCTGCGCCATGAAACTGGGCAACACACGGTGCCACGTCAGTCCGTTGTAGAAGTTGTTGCGCGCCAGGAAGACAAAGTTGTTCACCGTCTGCGGCGCAATGTCGGGCAAAAGTTCGGCCACAATCGCGCCCCGTGGCGTCAGGATGGTCGCCGTGTAGCTGCGTGTCGGATCAATCGTCATGGGCGGCGGGCTAGCAAAGGTGTAACTGGTCGCCGTTGCCATTGAAGGCGGGGGCGGCTCACTCGGCGCGACCGGCGCGACCGGCACCTCCGATGCGATAGTAGGCAGCGTCGACACTTCCGGCTCAGGTGTCGGTACCACCGCGCTCTGCTCGTTGGCGCGGTTGAAGAGCAGCACCCCCAGCAGACCAAGGACAACCAGCACAACGATGGCTGAAATGATGCCCGGCAATGGGCTGCTTGGTGGCGGCGTCGAACGACCTTTGGAACGTGGTGAACTCATGGCAGTCTTTCTTTCTCTGCAAAAGATGCGCAAAGCGCAAGCATTATAGCAAATCTCACCTCACCCGCTGCGCCAATGCTGGTGTGCGCTGCACCAATGTGCTGCGTAGGCGCAGCAGCGCCAGATCGCCCGCTTTAGCCTCCAACATCAGATCAAAAGGCGGCAAGCCGCGCGCCGCAACCAGCAGTTGCTCCAACTCACTGAACGCTACGTAGTCGGCGTGCTGACCCGGGCGCGGCGGTAAGACCTGTGCGGCCTGCCCTGCCCGTTGCGGTAGGAGGTGCGCTTCGCCGCGCTGACTACTCAGGTGTACCTCCGGGCGGATGTTGGGCGGCCAAGTTGCCAAGGCCAACCCCAGAGCCACATCAAGCGCAATCTGTTCGGGATTGTGCAAAGCCCAGTGGAGCGCATCAAAGACCAGTGGCACGCCACACTGCTGGTGTAGCACCAACAATTGCCCCAGGCTCGGCCCCTCGCTGCCGTGTTCCAGCGCGAGACGCTGGCGCGCCTGCCACGAGAGCGCCCGGTAGCGTAGCGCAAAACGCTGGTAGCTCGCCGCCTCAGCGCTTGGCGCACCCAAGTGCGCCACCATGATCCCCTCGACACCCCCAGCGGGCCGTGCCGCATCCAAACTCGCCAATAGCGCCGCCGTCGCCTCGATACTCGCTATCGCTGCACTCGCTTGCGCTGCATCACTACTCGCCAAGGCCAAACCGAGCGGCAAATGAATGCTTACCCGTACATCAGCCGTAGCCAACTGCTGGGCTAAGAGCGCGATCTGCTCGTTACAGGCGGCTAGTTGCTGCAACCCATCCTGCGCCGGCAGGGCCAACGCCGCCCGGTAGAAGTGTACCCCAACCTGCCGCAAGTAGCCCAGCATATCGCCCAGCCCCACTAAGCCGACACTGAGATCGGGCAAACGGCTACGCCCATTGCCCACTACCAGCCCCGGACGCCCCAAAGCGCGGACGGCAAAACCGAGTCGGATCATAATCTTCTCTCCACTTGGTAGCGTGTATTTTACACGATAACAAGTGAAAAAGCAAATCAAATAGATGTGACTGGAATCTGTAGGGCGATGCCCCACACCCCGCCGGACAGGGGGGAATGCGGGGGAACCAGGTTCCCCCGCACCCCCTTCCTACACGTAGTGTAAGCAAAGCTAAACACGTCGTGTACACACGGCACCCATCACCCCAGCAAGGATGAGCATGCCATAGAATTTATACGAGACCCCCAGTACACTGAGGAGACCGACGATCTCACGATCTTGGAACGACCACTGGTTGCCAAAGGCGATGAGACCAAAGCTGATGCCGAGCAGCAGCGCCATGCCCAAAGTGATCTGCCGCTCGCGGAAATGGAGTACTAGGGTGGCAAACGGTACGAGCAGCAGGGTCTGGTAGTGCATCCAGGCGGTGGGAACGGTCAGCACCATGAGCAGCAGGAAGAGGCTGTATTGTAGCGCAAAGTGGCTGCTCTGCACCGTCGCCGGGCGGAGCGTGAGCGCCAAGGCCGCCAGTACCACCAACGCAGAGAGTCCCGTACCGATCATTTCCAGCAGTGGATTATGGAAGATCGCTGCCGCTGTTGCGGGTGCGCCCAAACGCGCTATAAAGCCGGAAATGGTCTGGTTTTCGATCCACGGCGTGGTGCCGCCAATGCTGGGTAGCACATCAAAGAGGTAGATGCGGTGCTCTTCCCAACCAATGGCAGCGATCGCAAGGCCATTCAAGATCACCATGCCCAGCACAAAACCACCCAGTGCGCGCCAGCGCCCTTTGAGTACAAAGAAGGCCAACAAGATCAGCGGGTAAATCTTGAGCAGCGTCCCGGCGGCGACCAATGCTCCCGCCACACCATCGCGTTCTTCGCGCAAGGCCCACAGTGCCAAAGTGAGTAGGAAGAGGAGGACGATGTCAATCTGCCCAAAGGCGAGGGTATCGAAGAGGGGCCGAAAGTCCAAAAGAATCAAGAGGCCCGCCGCCGTCAACGACCAGAGGGGGATGCGCCACATCCGCAGCCAAACCAGTGCCGTTGCGCCGATCAGCAGCGTATTCATAATGCGGTGGAGCAGCAACGTGGTCGTCGCATCAATGCGATCCACCAAGGGGACAAAGAACATCCCGTAGAAGGGCGGCACTTTGAAGACATGGCCAAAATGATTCGTTAGCACCGCTTCAAGGTCGTAGAATGAGCCCCCAGCAAGCCAACTCTGTGCGCCACGATAGAGAATCAGTAGGTCGGGTGCCTCGCGCGAGAAGGCAAAAGTAAGCCCCCATCCAATGTTGAGCAGGGCAGCGCCGGCCAAGATGAGCAAAATTGGGCGAGCCACTTGGCTTTGGCGTTGCTCTAGTGGCAATTGGCGATCGCTGCTGGCGCGCCATACCCAAATGCCCACAATGCCGACGGCTACCACCAGGCCCATCGTGCGCACCCATTGCGGCGAGCCGATGTTGGTTGCGCCATCCCAGATTATGATGGCTTGGAGTAGTAAAGCGCACCAACTACCGATGCCGAGCATGATGGGCAGATAGCGGCCAGGGAACATAGGTGCCGCATCGCGCTGGCTGCGTACAGGCAAGAACAAACGGCGTACTGCCATAATCCCGACGCAGAAGACGGCACCTAAAAGGGTAAAGCGGTGGAGGTAGGGCAGGGTATCCATGGGTTTTGTGGCGATCAAGCCGCCGATCAGTAGCGCCGCCCCGCCGGTGATCAAGAATGCGCTGCCATGTCGCACTCCACTCAAGCGCCCCACGCTATAGCTGAGCAGACCAAAGATGAGCGCATGCCCTGCCAGCCATAGATTAGGCCAAAGCACCCCTGCACCGATAGGAGTGAGCCTTACCTGATTGACGGCCACACCCAAGACTCTTCCGCCCTCAAATTCTGGTACGCCATCACTAACCAATCGTATTGTTGTATCTCGTGTAAAGCTTATTTCCGGCGGTATCAGCAATGCATAGTTCCGCAGTTGCCCATGATCAAGCATAAACTGCGTTAATACCTCACCATCCGCCCGCAGGATCAATTCACGGGGTGCTTCCGGATTGGCCCTGGCGTCAATAATTTGCAGATCTACCTTTACTGTCCGCCCGAGCGCGGGACGCGGCATGAAGATCTTGGCATCACCATCACTCCAGCGAAATGGGCCAATTTCACCCTCCTCGGGGCCATAAAAGCCAGCCACGAACCATTGATCATCAAGACCAAGCGTTGCCACTAGGGGCCAAGCACGAGCGTAGGCACCACCGAAGATGAAGAGCGTCATAAGCGCCGCGAGCAGACCAATGCCCAACTCTTTGCTATACGTTGCCATTGTTTCCCTTAGACATGGTTCATAGTTGCTTTACAGTTTAGTGCCACGCACCGCTTTCTAGTGCGATCGGGCTGACCCCTGAAACCTGACCCCTGAAACCTTGTCTTAAAAAATAAAAAAGGGGCGGGGGAAGTAGCTTCCCCCGCCCCCTCACATACCCCTACTTCTTCTTGCCAAACCAGCCGCGCCGCTGTGGCGTTTCTACGGTCTGCCGTAACGAGTCGAGATCGCTCTCGATGCCTGGTTGAGGGGGCGGCGGCGCTGCTGGCGGTGGCGCTTGCCCCTTCAGTTCATCCAGCGAGATGCGCTTGCCTTTGGGCGGGGCGTCTACCACTTCGCTCACTTCTGCGGTGCCAACGCTCGGTGCAACTTCCGCCGGTGGCGGCGCGGCGGCGGCGCGCTCCTCTTTGCCCTGCGCTTTGCCCTTGCCCTTCGCTTCGGCCTTTGCCTTTGCCTTCGCGGCGGCATCGGCTTTGGCTTGCGCTTTTGCTTCGGCTTTGGCTTGCGCTTTGGCGGCGGCCTCGGCTTTGGCGCGCGCCTTCGCTTCGGCCCGCGCCTCGGCTCGTGTTTGCGCCTTTGTCTTGACTGCTGCCTCGGCTACCGGCACCGTTTCCACGGGCAGGTTCAGTGTATACGGGTTCTCGCCCGTCTCGACGCCCAACGCCACGAGCCAGCGCCAAAGCAGTGCATAACGGGCAGCGGCAGCTTCGGGTAGGCGCAGCGGGCGACCGCGTGCATCAATCACCAACCCCAGGGCGCTACCCGCCATATCCGCCCCGGGTGAGGCAAGTACCTCACCGGGCGCGGCGGTACCCACGCGCACCCCGGCGGCTGGGGTGATGCGCAGTTGACCATACTGCCCCTGCGCCAGCGGCAGACAGACGATTTCGCCATGAACGACGTTCACCTGCTGCGTTTTGCCCTTGACGGCACTCAGTTCCACTTGCGCCGCCACCTCGCCGGGCTTGCCTGCGCCTAGCAGGGTTACCACGCTGGCGAGGGGCACACTGCGCAACATGTCGCGGTCGAGCATGGTGATAGCTGCTTCAGCGTCAAGTCCGGCCAGCGCCCCGCCGGTATGCAACAGGCCCAGGGTATCAAGGAAGACATCCACCACCGGATGGTCACTCTCGCCCGTTGGCTCGATGCCATTGAGCAGCGTCAGCAGGGCCAAGCCGTGATGAGGGCTATGCGCCAGTACGCCACCGGCTGCCAGTAGCCAATCAAAATCGCCCACTGCCGCTACTTCGCTACTGGCCGCATAGGTGGCGCGCAACGCTTCGCAGGCGAGCGCATGGGTGAGGTAGATCGCCTCACGACTCGCGGGCAATAGCTGGGGGCGTAGCAGTTTATTTAGCAGCCGTTCGGTTAATACACTATCTTCAATTGGGAAGGGCAGCCAACGCTTGAGCGCCGCCAGTCCGGGAGCAGCTAGCAGTGTACTCAGTCCAAACGCCGTGCCGGTTGTGCCTAAAATCGTCGGGTGGTAACGCCCCGGCGCAGCATAGAAGGCCATGCTCGCACTCGCCCCGGCATCTACCAGCAGTACCCGCCGCTCGGTGCGCTCCGCCAAGAAGCGGGCCATCATCCCCGTAACCTCAGCCACGCTACGCACTGGCGTCCGGCTGAGGCTGCGCAAATTGCCAATCCCCGCGAGGCGCGGCATAACCATTTGCTCGTAAACCTGGGCTAAGGCTTGGCGTGTCGGATCCAAGTGGGCATGTTCCAACGACGGGCGTAGATTCTCGACCACCACGAGATCCGCTCGTTCCTGCAGCGCCGCCGTCACCGCAGCAACAGCGGCGGGGTTGCCCGCATAGATCACCGGACGCCGTGTCATCTCTTCGCGCTGCTGGCCACTCGTCGCATCAACGCTGGCGCTTACCGCCGTCAGGCTCACAATATGGGCCAAGCGCTTCACCGCCGCCACCGCGCCGCCATCAAGCCCTCCCGCAATCAGCACCAGATCGGGGCGCAGGCGCAGCAATCCCTCCACCTGACGCTCAATCCACGAATGCTCTGCCGGGCCAACCACCGCTTGGCCCACTGCATCATCCAGCGTGACTACCTGCAACAGCGTGCTATAAATCGCCCGGCTCGCATGGATCGCACTGCGCGCCGAAATGTCTTGGGCAATCGCCGTAATCACCAGACTCAACGTCCCAGCGGCGCTGGTCGTCACCACCAACTCGTTCACGCCATCCTGCTCATTGGTCTGCGGCATGAGCAACTGGCCCTCAGCATTCAACATCTGACGGCCCGTGAGATCGCCGATCTGTGCGGCAGCCTCAAGAATGCCCACCAGCGCATTGCTGAAGGGTGCCTCGACCGTACTCATCGTCTCGGCATGACCAATCAGACGGAACTCGCGCTCCACCTGATCGACAAGGGTCACCCGTGTGACGAGGCTTCCCACTTCAGCAACCAGCACCGCACCCAATGCTTTCGTCATAAGCTACTCGTCGCTCTTTGACAAGGGTGCGCGAGGGAACCTGGTTCCCTCGCGCACCCTTGTCACAACGTAAAAACATCAACCAAATGGCGCACGCAACCAGCCTACAATAAACTCAAGCCGCGTATTGAGCGCCGTCAGGTAGGTGAGCAATCCGCCGGCGAAGAAGAAGCCAAAGGCCACCATCAGCAGCCAGCGCCCCGCCTGCGCTCCGTAAGCTACCAGCCGCCCGCGAGTATTGGTGGGCGGTAGCGTAAAGTAGAAGTAGCAGAGCGTCAGAATCACCCCCAATAGCAAAAAGATGGAGCCCACAAGCTGGAAGGGATCGCTGCTTACCGGGCGCACTGTGTCTAGAATCTGCGGTACCAACGTGCCCAGCAGGGCGCCACCCACGGCCAAGGCGGTGCCAACACCAAAGAGCAGCGCCAGTGGAATGTTGGCTAACCACGAAATGGTCTGCCGTCCGCTGATGCGCGTCAAGAGCAGCAGGCCCAACAGCCACGGGATCAGACGCAGTGCCAGCAGCGGTGGATCAGCGCTCGCCGCCAGGGCTTCTAGTACCGCCGGGCGCAAGACGTGGTGGTAGATCACGACGAAGGCGTAGCCCAACGAGATGCCGATGAAGAGGTATTGTACCAACCGATAGGCGGGGTTATCGCCCAGCAAGCGGCTAAAGACCAATAGGGTCAAGACGACCCCCACGAGACCTACGACCAGATTGGTTGCATCAGCGCCCACCCGTTACCTCCCGTGGTGCGCGTCGTCGTGTGACCGCCGCGCCAATGGCACCCCCGCCGAGCAGGAGTAAGAAGACCACGACCGAAAACGAGAGCTGGCCGGTCGAACGTTCTAGCGCTTGCGTATTTCCCTGCGGATCACTGGCGAGCAGCGCCAAGGCACCGCGTTGGCCTGCCAACGCATAGACCCCCGGCTGGCGCAGGTAGGGTTGCGCCAAGGGTTGCGCCTCTTGCGGCAACGCAAAGAGCAGCGGCACATTCGGTGCGGCACGATGGATCTGCTCCATCCAGCCCTGCACATCCTGGGGCGTATCGGCCAGCACAACGATCATGCTTAGATCGTGGATGCCGGTGAAGCGCGGATCGCCATTGGGATAGCTTGCCACCAAGCCGGGGCGCGCATCTTGGCCATCAAAATCGGAACGCAGTTCATTGCGCAGATCCTGAGCCATACGGCGCAACGCCAACTCACCGCCAGGCCGATAGCCGAGCAGCACATAGTCGCGTCCACCGAGCAAAATATCGCCCTCCCGATTGTAGCCAGCGGCACGCAGCGGGCCAATTAGATCAAACGAGAGCAGCGTCCCCTGCATATCCGTACTCACCAAAATGAGCTTGGTGCGCTCGGCCATCAGGCGGCTGGTAATCGCCTGTTCGAGCGGGCGTAATTCACCGCTACGCTGTGCCGACCACTCGTAGGCCAAGAGCACCACATCATCGCCGTCGAGTCCATCAAGCAACGCACCAACTTCAGCCGCACCTGGGGCGCTGGGGTTGGCCGTCTGGAAGGGTTGGGTCACCACGGGGACGAAGAGCGCCAGGAGCAGCGTCACCAACAAGATGCCATAGAGGACGCGATCCAGCCCAATGCGCTGCCAACGGCTCACTGGGGCCGGGGTAGGGGGCGCAATGGGAGCGGGGTAGGGTGTCGTAGCAAGTTGACGTAACAAACCAGCCGCAAGCACCTGATCGGGCCGCGCTTGGAAGCTCGGCGGCTCGCGCTGGGCCACTGGCATGCTCACCCGGGGCACGGAATCCTCTTCGCCTTGTTCGCTATCGCCCAAGCTACGCAGCCAATCGAGGCTACGCCCCTCTTGGGGCTGTTCCCCTTTGGGCCGTTCAGGTTCAATGGGGCGGAGCCAACTGGGCAACTCGGTGCCGCTGAGAAAGGATTGGCTGTCGTTTTCATCTTCAACGACGCGTGGGCTACGGATGGGCGTTGGTGTCTCTGCGGGACGCGCAGCCGGACTTGGTGGGCCGGGTTCTTCTTCTGCCACGCCTTGCAGCCAAGAGGGCAACCCACCCTCGCTGGCGGCTGCACCTGCTGCTGCTGGTGCAGCCTCTGCTGCCAACCACGGCGGCAGGTCGCTGGCTGGTGGTTGCGCAGCGGGTGCTTCTGCCTCTTGCAGCCAAGCGGGCGCGTCATCCGCAGCGGGGGCAGCGGGGGCTGCGTCGGCAGCGCCTTGCAGCCAGGCCGGCACATCATCGGCGGGTGCAGCGGGCGCTTCTGCTGCTTGGAGCCAAGCAGGGGCGTCATCTGCAG
>RSAS01000249.1 GCA_003934145.1 Candidatus Viridilinea halotolerans
GCGCAGGATCGCCCAGCGCCACCGCCTGCACCGGCGCGCGCTGCGCCCCGTGGGCCGTGCGCTCAAAACGCAGCACCTGCTGGCCCTGGAGGTCGTAGACGCCCTGAAACACCGCTCCCGAACCAATCGGCCAGTTCAGCGGCACCGCCCCGATCTGCAACACCCGCTCAATCTCGTCGAGCAGATCGAGCGGATCACGCCCCGGCTGGTCGAGCTTGTTGATAAAGGTCAGGATCGGCACCCCACGCATGCGGCAGACCTCAAAGAGCTTACGCGTCTGCGCCTCAATGCCCTTCGCGGCATCAAGCACCATCACGGCGCTATCCACCGCCATCAGCGTGCGGTAGGTATCCTCACTGAAATCTTGGTGGCCGGGCGTATCGAGCAGATTGACGCGGCAGCCCGCGTAATCCACCGCAAGCACCGTTGACGTAATCGAAATCCCGCGCTCGCGCTCCAACGCCATCCAATCCGAGGTCGCATGGCGCTGATTCTTGCGCGTACGCACCGAACCTGCGAGGTCAATCGCTCCCGCGTAGAGCAGCAATTTCTCCGTTAGCGTGGTTTTGCCCGCATCCGGGTGCGAAATGATCGCAAACGTGCGGCGGCGGGCGATCGCGGTAGCAAGTTGGATTTGGTCGTTAACGCCCTCAGCAGGGAGCAGCGTAGCAGAATTCATAGCTATGTGTTCACTTCTACTTTACATTACATCACCTACAGTATACATCATTAACAAAACCCTTTGTGTTGCGTGTTGGCCGCTGCGCGGCCAACACGCAACACAAAGGGTTGTAATACCAATTGGGTGTGACTGGAATCTGTAGGGCGGTGCCCTACAACCCCGCCGGACAGGGGAAAATGCGGGGGAACCTGGTTCCCCCGCACCCCCTACCGACCCGTTTTGGTCACACCCATACCAATTACCATTGAACAGGCCGCATGCCTAATGACATTCAAGCGCATTGAGACGCCATGTCCGGCTATCGGCTATCGGCTATCGGCTATCGAATTTGGTATAACATCCCACTTTCGCGTCTCGCGCTACCCCCGCTCCCCATACTGCTTACGGTAATACTCCAAATACTCCCCCGACTTGAGCGGTCGCCACCAGGACTCATTCGCCACAAACCAGCGCACGGTACGCTCTAGTGCCGCGTCGAAGTTGTGGCGCGACTGCCAGCCCAAGGCGCGCAACTTGCTGCAATCGAGCGCGTAGCGCCGATCATGGCCCGCCCGGTCGGTCACATGGCTGATCAGGCTGTGCGGCTTGCCCAAAATATCCAGAATCTTGTGCGCCATCACAATGTTGGTCGTCTCGACTTCGGTGCCCACATTGTAGACTGCGCCAAGTTCACCTTGGTGCAACACCAGATCAATGCCTTCGCAGTGATCCAAGACATACTGGTAATCGCGCATCTGCAAACCATCGCCATAGATCGGCAGCGGCAGATCATCAAGCGCATTCGTGGTAAAGAGCGGCACCGCCTTTTCGGGGTAGTGATAGGGGCCAATATTGTTCGAGCCGCGCGTCATCGTCGTCGGCAGCCCATAGGTGACGTGGTAGGCATAGACGAGATGCTCGGCCCCGGCCTTGCTCGCCGAATAGGGGCTACGCGGCTCCAACGGATCGCCCTCGCGTGAGCGTTGGGGTGCAGGAATGGCGCCATAGACCTCGTCGGTAGAAATTTGGTGGAAGCGCTCCAACTTCAGATCCCGCGCCACCTCCAGCAGCGTCCACGTCCCATTCACGTTGGTGGTCACCACCGCATCGGGGGCCAAGATCGAGCGATCCACATGGGTTTCGGCGGCAAAATTGACAATCGTATCAATCTCGTGCGCTTGCACGGCGCTACGCACCGCCGTCATATCACAAATATCGCCCTGCACAAAGGCAAAACGCGGCTCGCCATCCCAGCGCGCCAGATTCTCGCGCCGCCCGGCGTAGGTGAGCTTATCAAAGACCACAATGCGATAGTCGGCATAACGTTCGAGCATGTAGTGGACAAAATTCGACCCAATGAAACCAGCGCCGCCGGTGACTAAGAGGTTACGCATGCGTTTTTCCTATTGTTCCGTGTTGTACCACCTTCGGTGGGGGGTTGGGGGCCTGGCCCCCAAAACATGTTGTTTCTCGGAGGGGCGCAGCCCCTCCGAACCTCCCCGGAGGGACGTTGTACCACCTTCGGTGGGGGCTTGGGG
>RSAS01000849.1:0-6101 GCA_003934145.1 Candidatus Viridilinea halotolerans
CGTCATGCTGAGCGTAGCGAAGCATCTCTCCTCACCGACAAGAGACCCTTCGCTGTGCTCAGGGTGACAGAACCCTTGTTTCTCACCGGCCACTGGCCCGCGGGCCATTTCGTACTCAGGGTGACAGGTTGCGATGCGATCCCACAGTGTGACTTTTGCGCTATTGCCCTTTTGCGCTATTGCCCTACGTTAATGCGTATGGGCAGTCACCCCCCCCCCACCCCCGAGAAACCAAAGCCTCGTTGTGTAAGCTAGCTCACAGTTGATGGTCTGCGGTGCGGTTAGACTGACTTCAGTAGCCAGAAGATTGCAGCTCCGCCGTTGCGGCGGCAACCAGCGTGGTTTGGTTACGCATCTTCTCTGGCAGCGTACCCGGAGGAATTCGTTATGTTTACACGCCTTCAACATAGCTGGGCTGGGCTGAACTGGATGGGCCGTTCCCTCGTCCTCGTTGGCATGGGGCTAGGGCTGGTTATGGTGGTGTGGCTCGCTGGCCCCCTTTTCTATGATGTCACGGTTGACGAAGAATTTCCGGTCGCGCTCAGCACTTCGCCCGCTGTCCTAGCAACAGCGGTGCCGACGCCTAACCCTGCCGCGCCACCCGCTAGCGCAACTGAGGGCGCGAGCGGCGGGGCCTCTGTGCCAACGGCAACTGCCCCAGCCGAAAGCCTTGGTGGCGTTGCGACCCTTGAGGCCGTCGCCGTGCCTGCTGCGCCTGAGGCAGATCCTGCCACGGCGACACCCAGCGGCCCAATCGCCCTGAGCAGCGGTGCTTTTACCCAAGTCAGCGATCGCTACAGCGGCGAAGGTACCGCGACCATCTACCAGGGCGCGGATGGGCAACTCCTTCTGCGCTTCGAGGACTTCGCCGTCACGAATGCCCCTGATCTAGTGGTTGGCCTTTCGGGTCACCCTGCGCCGCGGAGCAGCGCCGAGACCTACGACCAGGGGTATGTGCAGTTGGATTCCTTGCGGGGTAACCGGGGCAACCAGAACTACGTCCTGCCCGCCGGGTTCGACCTCACTGACTACCGTTCGGTTGTCATCTACTGCCGGGCCTTTAGTGTTGTGGTCAGCACTGCCGAATTGCGGGGGCTTGAGCGGTGAAGACAACGGCAATACGATCATGGCCATGCAAAAATTTGTTAGGGAAGGTTCCAGAAAGGGGCTTCTCGCTTGCACGAAGCGTGTAGAAGATGCCGGAGAAAAAAAGCGGAGTAGGGATGCGGGAGACGGGAGGCGCAGGAGGCAGGCGGGAACCAAGTTTCCGCGCATGCCCGCCTCTGCGCCATTCCTGCTACAATAGCCTTATGCACGCTACCGCGCACATCCTCGTCGTAGACGACGAAGCAAGCATCCGCACTATCGCCCGCGCCTATCTTGAGCAGGCAGGTTTTCGTGTTACCTGTGTGGACGATGGGCGCGAGGCGTTGCGCCTTGCGCTTGCTGAGCCGCCCGATCTCATTCTGCTCGATCTTAACCTGCCAGGCATGGATGGCACTGAAGTTACGACGCGCCTCCGCGAGCAGTCCGACGTCTTTATCATGATGCTCACCGCCCGCAGCGACGAGAGCGACCGCGTGGCGGGGTTGCGGCTGGGAGCCGATGATTACCTGACGAAGCCCTTCAGCCCGCGTGAACTGGTGGCCCGCGTCGAGGCGATTCTGCGGCGACGACGTGGTGCGCCCCAACGCGACACCGCCCTGCGTTTCCGCCATGTTCGCGTTGACCCTGAAGCACGCACGGTTAGCGCTAATGACCAAAGCCTCGAATTGAGTCCGACTGAGTTTGATCTGCTCCATGCTTTCGCTCGCAACCCCAACCGCGCCCTCAGTCGTGAGCAATTGATCGAGTTGGTCTGGGGGAGCGATTTCTATGGCACCGACCGCGTCGTAGATGTCTATGTCGGTCAGGTGCGCCGTAAGCTCGAGGCGGCCACCGGCAGCATCCTTATCGTCACCGTGCGCGGGGTTGGCTACCGCTTTAGCGACGAGCGGCTGCCATGAACCAACTCAGTTGGCGTCTCGTCGCTGCGCAACTGCTGGTCGTTATCGTCGGCGTAGTTGTTCTCGCAATCACCGCCAATGTCATCGGCGCAACGATCTTCGCCACCGATATTCATAACCTGCTTGGCCTTAACGACAGCGCGATTGAGGCTGCGCTCCTCGACAGCTTTCGCAGCGCGGTGAGTAGAGCCCTTGTGCTGGCTGGTTCAGCAGCAGCCCTCGTCGGCCTGCTCACCAGCATTCTTTTGCTGCGCCAGATTCTTCGTCCGCTCAACGCGATCGTGCGCAGTAGCCAGCGCATCGCCGCTGGGCGCTACGACGAGCGGGTCGCTGTCCCCAGCAGCAGCGAACTCGCGATAGTGGCCACGAGTTTTAACCAGATGGCCGCCAGCCTGGCCCAAGCCGAACAGCAGCGCATCGCGCTGATCGGCAACGTCGCCCACGAGTTGCGTACCCCGCTTGCAGGAATTGAAGGCTACCTTGAAGGACTGGTAGATGGCATCTTTCCGGCTGACAACGCCACCTTTGGCGAGATGCAGCACGAAGTGCGCCGCATGCGCCGCCTGATTGACGATCTGCAAGCCCTTTCGCACGTTGAAGCGGGCCAAGTCAGCCTACACCTCAGCGATCTCGATCTCATCACAATTGCCCAGCGTGTCATTGTGCAACTCCGCCCGCAAACGAGTGCCAGTAACCTCCATATCGCCCTCACTGCACCGAGCAACCCGTTGGACGTGCGCGCCGATCCCGACCGTCTCGCACAGATTCTGCTCAACCTCATCGGCAACGCCATTCGCTACACGCCCGCCGGTGGCTGCATTGCCATAAAGCTGTCTGCCGAGGGCAGCTTTGCTCGGCTCGATGTGACCGATAGCGGTATCGGCATCAGCGCCGCTGATCTTCCGCTCATCTTCGAGCGCTTCTACCGCGTCGATCGTTCACGGTCGCGCAGCAGTGGCGGCAGCGGCATTGGCCTGACTATCGCCCGCCACCTCACATGGGCCATGGGCGGCGAACTCAGTGCCACCAGCCCCGGCCCCGGCCAAGGTAGCACCTTTACCCTCTGGCTGCCGCTGCTGAAGGGCAGGGTTGGCGACCATGCCTTGTAGTTGTCAAGTTTAGGATTGTCGCCCTAAAACCCGCTATTGAGGCAATTCCCCATTTGCCGCACTGCATAGCCTATGGTATACTCCGCATCGTCATTAGCACTGAAGTAAACATAGATCGCCCACGATCGGCGCGTTTGCACAATAAGGGCGGTTGTGTTATCCTTATTGTGAAGAGCGTAACAAACTCATGTTCTGGCTTACTCATAGGGAAACGATGTCGTTTTCATCCCTAAACAGTAAGGCAGTTCTTGTTGTGAAAAGTTGTTGGTTTTGGTTTGGGGCTGTCGCCCTAAAACCCGTTGTTGGGGCAAGTCCCAAATCCCGCCGGGCTGCGGGAGGATGCGAGGGAACCTCGTTCCCTCGCGCACCCTTTGGGGCTGCGGGAGGATGCGGGGGAACGAGGTTCCCTCGCGCACCCTTTGGGGCTACAGGAGGATGCGAGAGAACCTCGTTCCCTCGCGCACCCTTCGTGGAGGGCTTGGCTCCCCACGAACCTCCGCCGGAAGACGTAATGTGAGGTGTACACCGGGATCTCTGTAGGAGGTGTGGCGTTGTCAGGACGAATGCAAGCGCTTGTGGTCGTCGTTGTGATGCTGGCGGTTGCCGCCGCGAGCAAGATGTTTCTACACAGTGGCGATCCCCACGTAGAAGTAGCAGCCGAGGCGCTCTTCTACATAGCTCCGGGCTTTCCCTTTACGAACTCTTTGCTGACGATGTTGGTGGTGGATGTGGTGCTGATTGGGTTGGCCTTTTTTGCTACCCGCAACATCCAGCAGGTGCCGCGCGGTCTGCAGAACATCATGGAGATGGTTCTGGAGGCGCTCTACAATCTGTTTCGTAACATTAGCCCCAAGTTTATTGATCGCGCCTTCCCCTTGGTGGCGACGATCTTCCTCTATGTGTTGATCTCCAACTGGTCGGGGTTGGTTCCGGGTGCGACTTCGATTGGTGGTTGTGTACCGAAGGAGCAGGCGAGCGCCAAGATCGCCATGGTGCAAGAGGGGGCTAACGCTGGCTCGATCCAGTACATGGCCGCCGCAGAGTATGACAACCCCTACACCTCTTGCGCCCCTGGCTATGCTCTGATCCCCTTCGGTCGCCCGCCCAGCACCGACCTCAATTTCACCTTTGCGCTCGGTATCATCTCGTTTCTCTTCTTTCAGTTCTGGGGCTTTAAGACGTTGGGTATTGGCTACCTGAGCAAGTTCTTTAATCTCCAGGGCATTATGTCCTTCGTCGGCATCATTGAGTTCATCTCCGAGATTATGAAGCCCATCGCCTTGGCCTTGCGTCTCTTCGGCAACGTCTTTGCTGGTGAGGTGCTGATTGCGATCATCATCTTCTTGGTGCCGCTCGTGGTGCCGATGCCGATCTATGGCTTTGAGATCTTCATTGGCTTCATTCAGGCGATTGTCTTTGCGCTTCTGACCATGGCGTTCCTCAGTATTGCGACCACCAGTCACGATCACGATGATGAACACCACGGTGAGGCAAAGGGTCATGCCCACTAGGGTACGGTGTAGGCCCAAGATATGCTTTACGCTACACCATCGGGTCATCGGCTCACTGTGAGCAACTGATAAGGAGGATAGGAGAACATGGAAGGTCTGAATCTCGTCGCTACGGCCCTCGCGATTGGCCTTGCGGCCATTGGCCCCGGCATTGGTATCGGTATCATCGTGGCGGGTGCGCTGCAAGCAATGGGCCGCAATCCTGAGATGCAGAATACCCTGGTGACCTATATGTTCATCGGTATCGCCTTTACCGAGGCGTTGGCCATCTTCGGTCTGCTCATTTCGTTCATGATCGCATTCCGCGTAATTACTTAAGCAGCTCGCCAGGTACGGAGGTTAGAGGGTGGAAGCATTAGGTTTTAACCTTTTCCTGTTCCTTGCGCAGTTGATTAACTTCGTCGTCGTCGTTGGCTTGTTGACCTATCTGCTCTACAAGCCGGTGACGAAGATGCTGAATGATCGCACCCAGCGCATCGAGCAGAGTCTGAAGGACGCGGAGCAGGTCAAGTTGCAACTGGCGAACGCCAAGCGCGACTATGACGCCGAGATCGCCAAGGCGCGCCAAGAGGCTGCCAAGATTGTCGCCCAGGCCCAGGATCGCGCCAAAACCCAAGAGGCCGAGATTATCACGCAGGCCCGCCGCGAAGCCGATAAGGTTCGTGATGAAGCCCGCGTCTCCGCTGTCCAAGAGCGCGATGCGCTGATGCGTGAGGCCAAAGGGAAGATTGCTGAACTTGTTACCATGACGGCTAGCCAAGTGCTCGCCGCTGAGTTGAAGGCGCGTGGCCACGATAAGCTCATCGCTGAATCGTTGGCTGCTCTGGATCGCCGCAACTAAGTCGTCCGCCAAGCTCTTGCGGACGAACACCAAGGCTGAGAACTATTCCTATGGCTAAAACAGTTGATGCGCGGGCGGTCGCAGGGACGCTCTACGACGCACTCGTCGGCACAGCCCTCGACCAGTTGCGCGACGTGGCGCCCAAATTGAAGGGGGTTGCAGGCCGCGATGCGGTCGCACAGGTCGAAACAGCCCTGTCGCCCCAGACGCTGCCCCAAGTGCGCAATTTCCTCTTGGGGCTTGCCAAAGAAGGCATTCTTGACCAAATTGATGCTGTCGTGACCGCGTTCGCCGCTTCGGCTAGCAGTGGCGCTGCGCAGGCACTTGATGCAAGTGTGGTTAGTGCAGTTGAACTCAGTGCCGAACAACAGGCGAGCGTGAGTGCTGATTTGCGCAAACGTTATGGTGAAGTTGCGGTCAACTTTAGTGTTGACCCTTCACTCATCGGTGGCTTGATTATCCGCGTGGGCGACCAAGTTCTCGATAATAGTCTGCGCAGTCGCCTTGGTGCGCTGCAGCGCAATATGCTCGCTGGTTAAAATATGTAAGGAAACCAGGTTTCCTTACATCCTCATAAGGGTGCGCGAGGGAACCTCGTTCCCTCGCATTCTCCCACGGGTGCGCGAGGGAACCT
>RSAS01000849.1:6201-6316 GCA_003934145.1 Candidatus Viridilinea halotolerans
GTGCGCGAGGGAACCTCGTTCCCTCGCATTCTCCCACGGGTGCGCGAGGGAACCTGGTTTCGTTACATCCTCCCACGGGTGCGCGAGGGAACGAGGTTCCCTCGCATTCTCCCAC
>RSAS01000849.1:6416-10956 GCA_003934145.1 Candidatus Viridilinea halotolerans
GGGTGCGCGAGGGAACGAGGTTTCCTCGCATTCTCCCACGGGTGCGCGAGGGAACGAGGTTTCCTCGCATTCTCCCACGGGTGCGCGAGGGAACCAGGCTTCGTTACATCCTCATAAGGGTGCGCGAGGGAACCAGGTTCCCTCGCATTCTCCCACGGGTGCGCGAGGGAACTTGGTTCCCTCGCATTCTCCCCGAACTCCCATCATCGTATGGAGCATACACAATGGCAATAACTGACGAGCTGATCTCTCGGCTCAAGCAGGGTATTACGTCCGGGGTCGAGTTCAAGCCTCGTCAAGTCAATGTGGGCACGGTTGTCTCTGTAGGCGACGGCGTGGCCCGCATTGATGGGCTTGACCAGGTGCGCGCCTCGGAGTTGATTGAATTTCCGCCCAAGGCTGGGCGCGCTGAGTCGGTCTTTGGCTATGCGCTTAACCTTGAGAAGAATAGCGTCGGTGCGATTATCCTCGGTGACTATGAGGCCATCGGTGAGGGCGATATGGTCACCTCCACCGGGCGCGTCATCTCGGTACCGGTTGGCCAAGCGCTGCTTGGTCGCGTCGTCACGCCCCTCGGCCAGCCAATTGATGGCAAGGGCGCGATTGAGGCGAGTGGCTACCGTGAGGTCGAACGTATCGCCCCCGGTGTCATCACGCGCCAATCGGTGGATAGCCCCGTTCAAACGGGCATTGTCGCGATTGATGCCCTTATTCCCGTGGGCCGCGGTCAACGTGAGTTGATCATCGGTGACCGCCAGACTGGCAAGACCGCTGTGGCCGTTGATACCATCCTTAACCAGAAGGGTCAGGGGATGGTCTGTATCTACGTCGCTATCGGTCAGCGCCGCGCGCAGATTGCCCAGGTTGTGGGTATCCTGGAGAAGTATGGCGCGATGGAGTATACGATTGTCGTCGCTGCCTCCGCCTCCGAGTCGGCGGCGCTCCAATACATCGCGCCCTACGCCGGTTGTGCGATGGGTGAAGAGGTGATGGAGAATGGCGTCAAGCTCGATGGCAAGGTAGTCAAGGACGCGCTGATTGTCTACGACGACCTCTCTAAGCATGCCGTCGCCTACCGCCAAGTCTCGCTGCTGCTGCGTCGCCCGCCTGGGCGCGAAGCCTATCCCGGCGATGTCTTTTATCTTCACTCGCGCCTCCTTGAGCGCGCCGCCCGCCTGAACGCTGATTTCGGTGGTGGTTCGCTCACGGCGCTGCCAGTCATCGAGACCCAAGCGAACGACGTGTCGGCCTACATTCCGACCAACGTCATCTCGATTACCGACGGCCAGATCTATCTGGAGTCCGATCTCTTCAACGCCGGTCAGCGTCCGGCGCTCAATGTCGGCATCTCCGTCAGCCGTGTCGGTTCGGCGGCCCAAACCCGCGCCATGCGCTCGGTGGCCGGCAAACTCAAGGGTGAATTGGCGCAGTTCCGCGACCTTGCGGCCTTTGCGCAGTTCGCCTCCGACCTTGATGCGTCCACGAAGGCCCAGATTGATCGCGGCCAGCGCCTGCAAGAACTGCTCAAGCAGCCGCAGTACAACCCACTACCGATTGAAGATCAGGTCGCCATCCTCTTTGCCGCCAATAACGGCTACCTTGAGGATGTGCCCGTGGCCATGATTACCACCTGGCGTGACGATTTCCTTGGATTTCTCAAGACGGCCCACCCCGAGGTGCGCACGCTCATTCGCGAGAACCGCCTCGATAAGAAGTTCCCCTCCGATGAGGTGAAGAACGCGTTGGTGGGGTCGATTAAGGAATTTAAGGCGACGAGTAACTACTAGTAGAACAGAAGAACAGAAGAACAGGAGAACAGAAGAACAGAGAATTTGCTACCATCGTGTAGGTGTCTTTTCATTCGTGCGACTACACCTCTGTTCCTCTGTTCCTCTGCTCCTCTGTTCTTGCATCTCTGCTCTGCTATTTAGGAGTTTCAGATGGCGAGCAGCCGCGAAATTAAACGGCGCATCCGCTCGGTGAAGAACGTAGGCCAAATTACGCGGGCCATGGAAATGGTCGCGGCCTCGAAGATGCGCCGAGCGCAGCGTAATGTGCTGGCGACCCGCCCTTATGCCGAGAGCATGCGAAATCTGATCGGCGAGTTATCCAACCGTTCGATCGGAATGGGGCGCAAAGGCACGTTGTTAGATGTTAGGCCCGATACCGGCAAGGTTGCCCTGATTGTCGTCACGCCTGATCGTGGCTTGGCGGGGAGCCTTGGTTCCAATATTTTGCGTCGTGTAGGACGCTTCATCATTGAACAGCAGCAGTTGGGGCGCACGGTTGACACCTACGCCTATGGCAAAAAGGGGCGCGACTTTCTCGCCCGTAGCGGCCAGAATTTGCAGGCCGAGGCGATTAAGCTTGGTGATGCCCCGAAGCTTGAGCAGATCCTGGGTGTAGCTACTGCTGCCCTCAGCCGCGTGCAAGCGGGTGAATATTGCGAAGTTCACCTGATCTATAGCGAATTTGTCAATACGCTGGTGCAGCGCCCGCAACTCAAAAAGCTTGTGCCGGTGGATGCGCCTGCTTCAAGTGGCGGCAGTCGGCTCGACTTTACCTACGAGCCGAGCCAAGAGGAGATCCTCAGCGAGTTGCTGCCACGCTATGTAGAAACTCAGATCTATCAGGCTATTCTTGAGTCGATAGCAAGTTTCTATTCGGCCCAGATGGTGGCGATGCGTAATGCAACGAAAAGCGCCAAAGATCTGGTGCGCGACTTGACCCTCAGCTTTAATAAGGCCCGTCAAGCGGCGATTACCAAAGAGGTCAGCGAGATCTCGTCCGGCGCAGCCGCCCTAGCCGATGGTTAATTTTGGAGAGCAAACATGACAAAAGCTACGAAGGAACAGGGTACCGTGCTGGAAATTATCGGCGTGGTAGTCACCTGTCGCTTCCAGGATCATATTCCCGAGATCTTCAATGCGCTTGAGATTCCGCTTGAGCGTGGTGATCCGCTGATCTGCGAGGTGCAGCAACAACTTGGCGGCGGCTTGGTCAAGGCGGTGGCCATGGGAACCACCGATGGCCTCCAGCGCGGCGTGCCGGTCTATGACACCGGTATGCCGATTGCGGTGCCCGTCGGCCCTTCAACCCTTGGACGCGTCTTTAGCGTACTGGGTTTGCCCATTGATGGTGGCGCACCAGTGCCTGCCAATATCGAGCGTCGCCCCATCCATTGTTCCCCGCCCTCGTTTGAGGAGCAGAGCACGGAAGCCCAGGTCTTCGAGACGGGCATTAAGGTCATTGACCTCGTTGCTCCCTTTACCCGTGGCGGTAAGACCGCCATCTTCGGTGGTGCCGGCGTGGGTAAGACGGTGGTTATTCAAGAACTGATTGCCAACATCGCCAAAGAGCAGTCGGGTTACTCCGTTTTTGCTGGCGTAGGCGAACGTTCGCGTGAGGGCAATGACCTGATCGCTGAGATGAGGGATTCGCGCATTGACGAGACCTCGACCGTCTTCGATAAGACGGTGATGGTCTTCGGCCAGATGAATGAGCCGCCCGGAGCGCGTCTGCGCGTTGGCCTCACGGCGCTGACGATGGCCGAATATTTCCGTGACGAGGGGCGCGACATTTTGCTCTTCGTAGACAACATCTTCCGCTTTGTGCAGGCTGGTTCGGAGGTCTCTTCGCTGCTTGGGCGTATGCCCTCGCAGGTGGGTTACCAGCCAACGCTTAGCACCGAGATGGGTGAGTTGCAGGAACGCATCACCTCGACCAAGAAGGGCTCGATCACGTCGATGCAGGCGGTCTACGTGCCCGCCGACGACTACACCGACCCAGCGCCGGCGACGGTGTTTGCTCACCTTGATGCGACCATTTCGCTCGAGCGTGGCATCGCTGAGCGGGCCATCTTCCCCGCCGTTGATCCGCTGGCCTCGACGAGTCGTATCCTTGATCCCAACGTGGTCGGCGAGGAACACTACCGCATCGCCCAAGATGTCAAGCGCGTCTTGCAGCGCTACAAGGATCTCAAGGACATCATTGCCATCCTTGGTATGGAAGAGTTGGGCGACGACGACAAGTTGACCGTCTCGCGGGCGCGCAAGATCGAACTCTTCTTCTCGCAACCCTTCACCGTGGCCCAGCAGTTTACGGGCCGCCCCGGCAAGTATGTGCCGGTGAAGAAGACGGTCGAGAGCTTCAAGCGCGTGCTTGCGGGCGATGGCGACCACATCCCCGAGTCGTTCTTCTATATGCAGGGCGATTTTGACGAGGTGCTGGCCGCCTTTGCCGAGAGCAGCCAGAAGGCGTAAGAGAGGCAACGTCTATGCCAATCCATCTAAAGATCGTCACGGCTGAGCGCGAAGTCTTTGCCGATGATGTAGATATGGTCAGTGCGCCGACCCGCGATGGGCGGGTGGGTATTTTGCCACGCCACACGCCACTGCTCTCGATTCTCACCACCGGCGAATTGGGCATTCTCAAGGGGGGAGTTCGCACCCCCTTTGCGGTGTCGGGCGGCTTCATGCAGGTGCTGGATCTTCCCACGTTTCTCCGATTCAGCGGCAAGGCGTCGGTTGTTGGACTTGGG
>RSAS01000263.1 GCA_003934145.1 Candidatus Viridilinea halotolerans
CGGGGGCACGGGGGCTTGGCCCCCGAACAAACCCCTCCGGCGGGGGCACGGGGGCATGGCCCCCGAACAACCCCCATAGGGGCCGAAGGCCCCAAAAAAACAAGGAGATACCAATGAACAACACCAACAACCCATCCACACCGCACGCCGCCGTCCGTGATGATACATTGAGTCGTGTGCTGGTTTTCACCAGCTTTTGGGGATCAATTTTTTATCTGCTCTCAGTTGTCAGCCAAGCGCTGACCATGCGCCGTCAGCCCGTTGAAGTCGAGGCCAAGACAGTGATGACCGGCGGGGCGATTTTTGTGAGCAGTTTTATGGCCATGGGATCACTGGGGCTTGCAATTGCGACATGGCGACGCGGCAAGACCCCTGCGGCCCAGTCGCGGGAACAGTTCGCCAAAGTGACGGAACGTGACGGGGCACGGGTGCTGGGGACGGCGCTGCGAGCGGGTGCCGGTTCCGGCTTGATGCTGACGCTGGCGACGGGTTGTTTACGCCTCGCCGAAGCAATCACAGGCAAGCCAGCCTTGGCTCCGCAGGAGGCAGTGGACTTGCCGCGCAACGCCGCGCTCAACGCCCTGCTCACCGGCCTGATCGCCGCAGCGGTGACCAAGATTACCGACTGGGTTGCGCTGGATGCGCGGCGGAACAGCTAAGGGATGCTTTCAGAAAGAGCTTTTCAGCTTTAGATATGGTTCGTAACCAAGTTACGCTTTTTGCCGCTGCCGCGGCGGGGGCACGGGGGCATGGCCCCAATACGTTTCAAATAAGACCTCACAGGTCTGCTCTTCTGCACTGGAACGCCATCAGCAAAGACCTGTGAGGTCTATGCTCTCCCTTATCCGAAAGGTATTGGGCCACGCCCCCGAACAACCCCCCCTTCCGGCGGGGGCACGGAGGCATGGCCCCTCCTGCCCACAACCTACAACTTACGCAAATGAACCTGTTCCAACGTATGGCGTTCGCCCTTCTCCAAAATCAGATCGGCGCGTTCGCGGGTTGGCTCGATGTTCTGCTTAAGGTTCACATAGTTGATTTCGCGCCAGATGCGGCGTGCTGTCGCAACCGCCTCTTCTTCGCTTAGCTCGGCGTAGCGGCGGAAGTAGGATGAGGGATTGCGAAAGGCGGTTTCACGCAGGCGCAAAAAGCGCTCAATATACCACTGTTGCAAATGACGCTCGTCGGCATCTACGTAGATCGAAAAATCAAAAAAATCTGAGACAAAGACCTGTGGCGTGCGCGCAGGGCGCCCGCCGCGCTGCAAGACATTCAAGCCCTCGACAATCAGAATGTCGGGACAGTCCACCACCTGGGTGAGCGTGGGCATGATGTCGTAGGTCAAGTGCGAGTAGAGAGGCACCTCAAGGTAGGGCAACCCCGACTTCACATCAGACATGAACTGGACGAGCATACGCCGATCATAGCTTTCGGGAAAGCCTTTGCGGTGCATAATCCCGCGCTCTTGGAGCATGCGATTCGGGTAGAGAAAGCCGTCAGTGGTGATCAGATCGACCGCCAACTCAGGATGTAGGCGTGCTAGCAAGGCCTGGAGGATGCGGGCGGTGCTGCTTTTGCCCACCGCCACACTGCCCGCAATGCCGATCACATAGGGCACCCGCCGCTGCGACGGATTGCCCAAAAAGATATTGGTCACCTGGTAGAGTTGCTGCGACGCCTCATAGTAGAGTTGTAGCAGGCGTAACAGCGGCATGTAGATGTCGGCGACATCTTCCAGCGAGACGGTGTCGTTCAGACTGACCATCTGGTCAAGCTCGTGAGCGGTCAGGGGAAGCTGAGCGCCATTGCGCAAACCTGCCCATTCGGCGCGTGAAAAGCGGAGGTAGGGGCTCACACCATGTTCGGCAGCGAAAGTGGTGACCATTGCGATGTCTCGATCTTCATTTGTCTGGTAGAGGTGGTTCGTAACTACGTTACGTTGGTTGCCGCTGTGGCGGCGGGGGTATGGGGCCTACGGCCCCCAAGCCCCCGGGGGGGGGTGGTTTTTTTGGTGGCCTTGCCCCCAAGCCCCCGGGGGGGGTGAGTTTTTTGGTGGCCTTGCCCCCAAGCCCCCGGGGGGGGTGAGTTTTTTTGGTGGCCTTGCCCCCAAGCCCCCGGGGGTTTAAGGGCGGACAGAAAACGTGTGCGCCCCCTTCTGGAATCCGCATTGCAACGCCAGGAATCTCGATCTCTTCC
>RSAS01000402.1 GCA_003934145.1 Candidatus Viridilinea halotolerans
GCAGCGAGTCGATCAACGCCTCCATGCGCTGGGTGAGACGCACCAGCGTGACCAACTTCTCTTTACCCGGTGCATCGAGTTGCTCGCCATAGTCCTCAATCAGGAAATGGGCGTAGTTGTGCAGGCCGCGCAGCGGCTCTTTGAGATCATGCGATGCGACATAGGCAAACGAGTCGAGTTCCACATTGCTGCGTGTCAGCTCTTCGTTGAGGCGGGCCAGTTCGTCAACCTTGTAGAGTACGAGATCGATAATCGCCCGCCGCAGATCGCGTGCCGCCGCCAGTTCGCAGGCATGCCAAGGCAATGAAGTGTTGGTTACCGTCTGCTTCCAGACCTCAAACGATTTACGCGGACTCAACACCGTGCTGCCCGCCACTACCTCGACCGGCTTGGCCGGGTTACCGCCCCAACTGACCGTTTGGATAACTTCGGGGCGAAACCAGAGCAGATAGTTGGGGCGGGCACGCGCTAAACGCACCGCGAGCAGGCCGCTGGCAATGGTCATGAAGGGCGTCATAGGCGGATAGTCGGCGGGAAGGGTATTGCTGGCAAAGAGCGTATCGTCCACCGTTTGGTGCAGCCAGTCCACCAATTGCCAGATCAGCGCCTGGGGCGGTGTTGTGCCAAGCATAACGCAGCGCCCATCCATGCAGACCGCCGCACCCCCCGCGCTAATAAAGTCGCTGAGGTTGGGTTGGAAGCGGGTGAGGCCATCCACCACATCATTGGCGACGCTCATGTGCTGAACGAGCGCGGCCTGCACCTCTTGCAGCGCCAGCCGATAGGCGGCATCTTCGGTCGCCTCTTTATCGCCGATCTGAAGCGAGACCATGTGGCCCAAGAATTCGCATGCGGCACGAATATCGTAGGGCAAATAGACCGGCCCATGCTCGTGGTGGCACGCGACCAAGCCCCAGAGCTGATTGTGGCGCACCAACGAGATCGACATTGAGGCTTGGGCACCCATATTTTTCAGATACTCGATATGGATCGGCGAGACGCTACGTAACGTGGCATAGCTCATATCGAGCGGCACACTCGGATGATGGGCATCAAGAGCCAGCATGGTCACCGGCTGGTAGTGTACATCAGGAATTAGACGCACCCAATTGCGCAGGTAGAGCTCACGCGCTTGGCGCGGAATGTCGGAGGAGGGGTAACGCAGGTCAAGAAAAGATTCAACCGCATCACTCTTGGCCTCTGCAATCACCATCCCACTGCCATCAGGCTGAAACTGGTAGACCATCACGCGGTCGAAGCCGGTCAGTTGGCGCACCGCGCCCACGAGAGTCGCGGCAAACTCGCGCACCGACGTGGTGCGCTGGCAAGCGATCACCGTCTGCTTGACCATACGGTAGACACGCAACGCCACCGCCTGATCGCTCTGCGCCGAGAGTTCCAACTCCAACACAAGTACCCCAGCCATGCGATGGACAATCAGATCGACGTATGGCCCGGTACCGCCAAGCGCCAGGGTCAGCGTATGGAGTTTCTGTTCGTCCACCGGGGTGCTGATCAGGCCCTCGTGGATCAAGACGATCTGTTCAGGCGTAAAGAGCAGCGCCAAAGGCTGCCCCAACAGACGCTGTGGTTCATAGCCAAGCAGCGCCTTCGTATTAGCACTCACCTGAATGATTCGCAACTCAGGTTCAGCCAACACCAGCATGACCCCATGCGGTTGAATGGTTCCAGGGATATGAATGGGCTCACGATCACAATTGGTGAGATCAACGTCCAAGGGGATCACCTATCAACTCATTGCGGTTAGCTGTTGGGGCTTCGCCCCATACGCATGAACTTAAGCCGACGAGCGCGGTTCGTAGTAGGGGCTTTAGCCCTTCAAAGGGTTTCACCTGTTCTGGAAAGGGCTTCCCAATGCGGTAAAACGCCTCATGGGTGCGTGCCAACACGTAAACTGCATTGGGACGGGCCAAACCGGGGCTGCGTACCGCAAAAAGCGGCAGTTTATCCCCATTTGGTGAAACCCTTTGAGGGCTTTAGCCCCGTAAGCAGCCCTTGAACGGCGCTAAAGCGCCTACTACGAGCGGGTTTTGGGGCATCCCCAAGCGTAAGTTCATACGTATGGGGCCATGCCCCCACACCCTCGCCGTTCATGGGCGGACAGAAAACGTGTGCGCTGCCCGCAAGAACCGCATTGCAACGCTAAGAATCTCGATGCCTTCCCCCCTCTCC
>RSAS01000374.1:0-1143 GCA_003934145.1 Candidatus Viridilinea halotolerans
GGGGCAGGGGGTGAGGGCCATCCGTGGCATCCCCATCACCTATCCGTGGCTTGCCACCGCAACCACCCTCGTGCGGCGGGGGCGCGGGGGCGCAGCCACCGCAACCACCCCCCAAAGTATAAAATATGACTAACAAAAAATCACTAAAAATAATCACCATAGGCGACATCAATGCCGATCTCAGCTTTATGCTCCACCACCTACCCGCCGCAGGCGACGATGTGGTGGCGAGCGGGTTACACTGGAGCGGCGGCGGCGCTGGGCTAAACAGTGCCTTGGCCTTCAGTCGGCTCGGCGGGGCGGTGTGGCTGATCGGGCGCGTCGGCAATGATCCGGCTGCAGAGGTGGCCTTGCAAGCAGTACGTCAAGCAGGGGTCGAATTACGCCTTGTGCAGCATGATTCCAGCTTACCAACCGGGCTGTGCGGGGTACTTGTGACGGCCAACGGCGAACGCAGTCTGCTTAGTTACCGTGGTGCCAATGTGGCCTGTGATCCGCTTGATCTCTCGTCCGACTTGATGCGTGACACCGACCTGCTGAGCATTTCGGGCCATGCCTTGCTTGAGGGGCCGCAACAGGCTACCACGTTGCACGCAATTGAACTGGCTGAAGAACATAACGTACCAGTCGCCTTAGATTTGTGCCTGTTGACGATTCGCGCCGCCGGGCCGCTGCTCCTCGATCTTTTACCGCAACTCTGGCTCCTTACGCTGAATGAAGAGGAGTTGCGGGCGCTGCTGCCAGGGCTGAGTTTTCAGTGGGCGCTAGAGCAACTCTTAGAGCGTGGTGCCCACCATGTCGCAATCAAACGCGGCGCTCAGGGTTGTACGATCCTAGAGGGCGAACAGCGTCTCGCCTTTCTGCCTCCTGTAGTCCAAGTGGTTGATACGACCGCTTGCGGCGATGCTTTTAGTGCCGGATATGCGTGGGCGCTCTTGCGCGGCGCCCCGCTGCCGGCGCGGGCCACGCTGGCCAACCTGATGGGGGCGCTTACCGCGAGCAAGCCCGGCGCAGCGGCAGCCATCCCCAGCCGCATCCAACTCTTCAGGCGGCTTGATGCGCGCCTCCATTACCTGTTGAATAGCCGTTAGCCGACGCCGCGCCGCCTGTAAGCGTTAGCCTCTGGCGGGCATGCCGGCGGGG
>RSAS01000374.1:1243-10936 GCA_003934145.1 Candidatus Viridilinea halotolerans
GCCGGCGGGGTTTTAGGGGCTGCCGCCCTAAGACCCGCTGTTGGGGCGCAGCCCCAAACGCTCTTTTTTCTTCCGTTTTGGCGGCAAAGCCGCCAAAACGGAAGAAAAGCAGGTAGGACTTTTGACCGATCCCTAGCTATGCCTCTGGTCGCTAGTGCAAGCTGTTGGTAGACGTTAGGCTTAGGGTGTGACCAGCCAAGTCTACAAGGAGCTTACCTTGAGTACAACTCCCACCCATCCGCCCGCAGTCGCAGCGCCAGTAGCCCAAGAGGAACGCATTCAGACCCTTGATGTACTACGGGGTTTTGCCCTCTTTGGCATCCTGACGGTCAATATGTACCTCTTCAGCCACCCGTTCCAGAATTATCTGCTGCCACCAAGCGATCTGCCCTGGTATGATCAAGCCGCCAAGTTGCTCATCCTCGCCTTGAGTGAGGGCAAATTTTACACCCTCTTCTCGCTGCTCTTTGGTCTTGGTTTTGCCATCCAGCTTGAACGGGCGCGAGCGCGCGGCGGGCCTTTTGTGCCCCTCTATCTGCGCCGCCTCGGTGTGCTGCTCATCTTTGGTCTGATCCACGCCTTCTTCATCTGGATCGGCGATATCTTGAGCCTCTATGCCATTCTTGGCATGTTCCTGCTCCTCTTTACATGGGTAAAAAATCCACGTACCCTGCTGATCTGGGCGGCGATCTTTTGGATCGCACTGCAACTCGGCTCGTTTGCACTCACCGGATTGGTCATGTGGGGGCGTAGTGTCCCTGAGGTGGCGGTCGAGATCGATGCCTCTTTCGCTATCCAAGAAGAGATGTTCGCGATTGAACGCGAACGAGCACTGGCAGCCTATGGCAGCGGAACATTCTGGGACGTCACCGTCCAGCGTGCGCGTGACCTCACAACCATAAGCATGGGGTCGCTAGCAATGGCGCCTATGGTCATGACCATGTTCCTGATCGGTGCCTACATCGGGCGGCGCGGGCTGCTGCGCGATGTTGCAGCCCATCGGGGGCTCTTCCGGCGTCTGTTGCTTGGCGGCTTTGCGCTTGGCATCCCGGCTAACATCATCGCTGCCTTGCTGATCGATCAGACCGGACGGGCTGATCTGAGTTGGAGTTTAGCAGCAGCCAACTTCCTGCTCAGCCTCGGCGGCATCACCCAGAGCATCGCCTACTTGAGTGGCATCGTGCTGCTCTGCCAAAGCCTCCCCTGGTCACGCTGGCTCGCTTACCTCGCCCCAGTGGGCCAAATGGGCCTCAGCAATTACCTCTTCCAATCCATCGTCTGCACGCTCATCTTTTACAGCTACGGTCTCGGCCTCTTCAACCAAGTCGGAATTGCCGCCGGCCTGCTGCTCGCCATCGTCATCTACGCCACCCAAATCCCGATCAGCCACTGGTGGATGGCCCGCTTCCGCTACGGCCCCGCCGAATGGTTATGGCGCTCGCTGATCTACATGCGCCCGCAAATTATGCGCCGGAGTGCAGCAGCACGGTAATACCAGCGGATGGTGTTCGTTGTTAGACAAGGTTCGTGGCAACGTTACCGTTTGCGCCAATAGGTAGTGCCGACTTTAGTCGGCTTCCCATTGCTGCCAAAGACCTCAGCCGACTAAAGTCGGCACTACGATGGTAAAGCGTGAAGCCCCTTTCTGAAACCATGTCTTACACACAATAGAAGAGGACGCGGAATCTCAGCAAAGCAACAAAAACGAGGATTTGAGGTGCAGCCCCAATGGCTTTGATGAACCTATTGGCTGAGCTTGCGTCAGCCAACGGGCCGCCCCCCATGCTATAATGGGCAGGTTGTGCTGCCCACGGTGGGGCTGCAGCAAGGTAAGTGCGGGAGGCAAGACGCAATGGACGATTTCGAGCATCTGGACTATTACGCCCTCTTAGAGATTGCTCGTAATGCCACATCCGACGAGATGAAGCGCGCCTATCGGCGTCAAATGGCTCTCTATCATCCCGATCGTTTTGCGGGTGCTTCGCCTGAGGCACAAACCTATGCGAGCCGCCGCGCCCAACGTATCAACGAAGCATATGCGGTGCTGACCGATTTTAGCGCACGGGTACACTACAACCGTAGTCTGCCCGATCCGGCATCCCCGCCGCAGCATCCAACCACGCCGCGTGCCGGACGCCCGCCCGTAGCGCCACAACCCGCTGCTCGCGATCAATTGGCGGAATGGTACGATCAGGCGCAGGAACATATGACCGCCGAGCGCTACGATCAGGCGCTCCATCTGCTCCGCGAGATCGCGAAGATCAGCCCCTTCTACCGCGATAGCTCCGCACTGCTTTCGCGCGCCGAGGCGGCAGTGAACCATAGCCGCCCTGCGCCATCACCACAGCCCGACCGGCAGCGCCGCGCCTTTATGTTTGGTGGCCTGGGTGCCTTGCTGCTCGCTGGCCTAGGGGCCGCCGGGTGGGCCGTGCGCCGCCCCCTCGCTGGCCCAAGCCAAGTGACGCCCGCTGCCGTTGGCGCGGTGCCGCCACCCGCTGCTACAGCCACCGCTACCGCTGTCCCCGTTGCTACCGCTACCGCTACCGCGAGTCCCCCTGCGGAACCTAGCGCAACGGCCACAGCGACGGTACGCCCCAGCGCCACGCCGCCCCCGCCGAGCCCCACGCCCGTACTGCTCCCCGAAGAGGGTACTCTCGTCTATAGCGCCGACTTTAGCAGCGCCCAAGGCTGGCCTATCACCAGCGGTCGCGGCTGGAGCGTTGGCATCAGCACCAATGGCTACCAAATTGCCGCCATTGATGGTGCCGGACATATTTGGGCCTATCGTACCTCCCCTGCAGGCCCCGAATACCTCGTAGGCGTTGACGTTCAGGTGGAAGGTGGCCTCGCTGGCCTCATTTTGCGCTTCCAAGAGCGCGAGTATCTCGCCTTTTTCGTCAATCCCCAAGCGGGTAGCTACCGCCTCGAACAACGCCTCAGCAGCGGGGCCAACGTTCTCGCTGAAGAGCGGAGCAGCGCCATCAAGCGCGGGGCCAGCGTCGAAAATCGCCTCGCCGCCCGCCTTGAGGGCAACAACGTCGCCCTCCGCATCAATGGCCAAGCCGTCCTTGATCTGGTTGTTACCACCCCGCCTAACTCCCAATACTATGGCCTTGTCGCCGTCGCCCAAGATGCCCCATGCACCGCTACGTTTCGTGATTTGGCGATCCGCACGTTGCAGTAAGGCGTAACGGGCTTCGCCCCTGCTCATTCGGGTGTGACCAAAACTTGTAGGGCTGCGCCCCACGCCTCGCCGGACGGGGGGAGGATGCGAGGGAACTAGGTTCCCTCGCGCACTCTTCCTACGCCTTTTGGTCACACCCTACTCATTCACACACCATGGGCGCACGCACATCCACCGTTTTGCCATAATCGCTGAAGGTGAGCGTCCACGTCGTGGCATCTTCGCTCTCTACTTCGCCATCCACCAAGACGAGGCGGGTGAGTTGCATGGTGGTACTGTCGGCCCAGAGTTCGGCGCTCACCGCGTCGCGTCCAAGCAAGCCCAAACTGATCGTCTGGAGTTGGGCTGCATCCAGCGTGCCGCGTAAATGGTAGTGCTCGCGGCCATCAAGCTCTTCGGTACCCACCAACGCCACATCAGTAAAACCCTCTTGCAGCAAATACTCAATGCCCTGATCGGGGGCGAAGAGAATCGCCGGATCGAAGGTCATCGCCGGATCGAGACACATCCACTGCCGCGTGAGCGGGTTGGTCAGGTACTGGCGACCTGCAAAAGAGATGGTGCGCAGATCTGCCACTGCGCTCGCCCCCAAGATGACGCGTAGCGTCGCCACCACCCCGTCGGGGCGCAACAGATCGCCCTGCATCCGATTGAGTTGCATCAGGCCAGACGTATCCAGCGGCACCGGACGCCCACTCAGCGTCAACGCAAAACTGACACTCTCACTCGCCAGGGTAGCTTGACCAATCGCCGCACTCAATTCACGCGGCGTGAGCGCCTCGGCCTGCGGCGTTTCGTTTGCCACACTGCACGAGGCGAGGATGAACAGAATAGCTATCAGCAAAAAAGAGCGCATATCAAAATCCTAGGAGCAAGGGCATCATCTTGCTCGCGAACAAGTTATGGGGCTGCGACACACCCTCCCGCCTCTCGCCTCTCGCCTCCCGCCTCTCGCCTCTCGCCTCCCGCCTCTCGCCTCTCGCCTCCCCGCCTCTCGCCTCCCCGCCTCACGTCTCCACCAGTTCCACCTCTTGAATCTTCGCAAGGGCGAAGGTGCGCACATCCTGACGCAATTCGCAAAAGCCGCGCAAATAGACACCGTTGCGCTCTTGGGTCAGGTAGTGCGGATGGACAATGCGTTCGGTGGGTTCGGGGGTGCTGCGTGAACTGTAGACAATGCGCAGGGCGCGTCCCTCCGCAAGGGCGCGGGCAATCACTGGGTGCCCTTCGGGTTCGGCCTCGTTGGGGCGCAGGCCGCGCTCGAAACGCAGGGCATCGGCCAGCGTAACGATGCCCTGTTCGGCCATGAGTTGGCGCAAATGGTGAAAGAGCGCTCGCGTGGCCAAAACATCAGCCATGGCGCGGTGGCTCGGACGCACAAGGCGCAACTCGTTGCAGAGCGCGGTGAGACTGTAGGAGCGGCAACGCAACAGGCGACGGGCTAGGATCAGCGTATCAAGGCTCGGCCCGCTCAACTGCGGCTGACCAATGGCGGCCAGTTCGTGGTTGAGAAAACCTAGATCAAAGGTGAGGTTGTGGCCCACGGCAATTGCATTGTGGGCCAAAGCCAACACCTCGGGGGCTACCATCGCAAACGGCGCAGCACCAGCGAGCTGCGCATCGCGCAGCCCATTCACCGCTGCCGCTTGAGGATCGAGCCGCCGCCCCGGATTGAGCAGCGTGTCGAGTTGGCCCTCGGCCAACCCGTCACGCTCGCGCAATATTGCTACTTCACAAATGCGGTGCCCCGCCTGCGGCGTAAGCCCAGTCGTCTCAAGATCAAGAAAGACAAAGGTCACGTCGCACAAGGCGGAGGTGGGCGCGTGGCTCATGGGGCCAATACCTTTCAAATAATGACAAGCATAGACCTCACAGGTCTTGCAGGGTGGCGTCCCAATGGCGCAAAACCGCTCATAGAGACGTTGCGCCTTTGGGGATGGTTTCAGAAACGAGCTTCTCGCTTTACCGTCGTAGTGCCGACTTTAGTCGGCTTCCCCTCGCATCCAAAGGCATCAGCCGACTATAAGTCGGCACTACCCAAAGCGCAGACGGTAAAGTAGCTTGAAACCCTCCCTTTGCGTCAAAAAACTGCCCTACTTGAAAGGTATTGGCTTACGGTGCCACCGGCACGGCATTCGCCACGTCGGGCGGAATACCCAACAGCGTGGCTGGCACCCAACCCTCAAGGTCGCGCACCGTCCGCACCTCATACCAGTCGCTCGCGGCGCTGCGGCGCAAGAGTTGTACCACCTCGTTCAAATTGACGCTATCCACCTGACTCGCGCCGGGCGTGGGCTCAGCCACTACCGCGCCAGGCACAAAGACACTCACCACATTGGCGACGGACACCTGTGTGCCGGGAGGCACGTTGATGAGCGAAGTGGAGACCCAGCCCACCTCATCGCGCACCGTGCGCACATAGTACCAGAGCGCGTTGGGCGTACGCTCAACCAGTTGCACCTGCTCGCCGGCATTGATGCCGCCCACCACATTATCGGCAAGGAAGGGCATCGCCCGCACATTGCCACCATTGATCACCGTCACAGGCACACCCGTCGGCAAAGCGGGATCGGGTTCCGGTGTCGGCTCCGGGGTGGGCGTCGCTTCCTCTTCCGGTTCTGGCGTCGGCGAGGGCACCGGGGTCGCGGTCGCTGTGGGGGTTGGCGGCACCGCCGCAGCGCGGTTGTAGAAATTATTGGCTACACCACTAATCTCTAGCACAACCAACGGGAATTCGTCACTCGTATTGCCATTTTCATCAGCGACGACCACCGTATAGTTGCGATCCTCGTCCGGTTGCGCCGCATCAGCCCCCCGTGCGGCCTCAAAGCGCGCCTCATTGCTGCGCACCAAGCCTGAAGCGGCCTCAGGATCAAACCAAACAAAGGGTTCCCCATCTTCACGCAACTCGACCGTCACCTGATCACCGTCGGCTAGCCCGGTCGTTGCCACCACCAGATTAACCGTCAAGGGATCGGCAAGAAATACGGTCGCATCACGCACAACCAGCGTCACCGGAACAGGCGTCGGCAGCACCGGCTCGGGTTCGGGCAGGGGCCGTAAGGCAAAAATAAGCGCCACAAGCCCGAGGATGATCAGCAGCGGAACAAGAACCACTAGGATGCGGCCAGCCAGCGAGAGGCGAGCAAAACGCTCACGCCAATCTCTGGGTTCATCTTCCAGCGGCAGTGAAGTGTAGTCAACCGCCCCGCCCAAGTTGGGAACCGATCCATCCCCCCCCCCCGCCTGACCACTACGCATGCGGCGCACCGCAAAGAATACCCCCACCAATATGAGGATGCCCACCACAATCAGAGCGATCACAAGTGGTAACATGAGCCTCCTGAGACAAGTGCTGAAGTGAGTGTTACTTCATGCTGCGTGCTGCCACTGCTGCTGCGTACAAGTTACCCTTATCATATGACAATGCACTAAGTTGCGCAAGCTACCCACCCGCGGTGGGGTTTGGGGGAGGCTTCGCCTCCCCCAACCCCCCCTCCGGGGGCGTAACTTAATGCGTATGGGGGGGGGGGGGCTGCGCCCCAAACGCCCATTTTTGTTGCTTTCTGGCGGCTTCGCCGCCAAAAAGCAACAAAAAGAGCTTTTCGGGGGCGGCATCCCAAACCCTCTTTTCTTTCGTTTTGGCGGCTTCGCCGCCAAAACGAAAGAAAAGAGAAAATGGTATAATCAAGCCCTAAGTTTCCCCCTATTTCCTGTTTCCTATACTCTATCTCCTAACAAGGTTTGCTATGCCTGAACATATTCTCGTGGCAGTGGCGTGGCCCTACGCCAACGGCCCGCGCCATATTGGCCATGTGGCCGGTTTTGGCGTTCCCTCCGACATCTTCGCCCGTTACCATCGTCTCAAGGGCAATTACGTCCTGATGGTTTCCGGTACCGATGAGCATGGCACGCCGATTACCATTGCTGCCGAAAAAGAGGGCGTTACACCGCGTCAGGTGGCCGATCGCTACAGCCAAGTGATTGGCGACGATCTCTACAATCTTGGCTTGAGCTACGATACCTTTACACGCACGACGACGCTCAACCACTACCACGTTACGCAGGATATATTCAAGACGCTCTACGAAAAGGGCTATATCACGCGTCAAGAGACGCTGGGTGCCTTTTCGGCAACAACGGGGCGCACACTGCCCGACCGCTATATCGAGGGGACATGTCCGCTCTGTGGTTACCACGAGGCGCGCGGCGATCAGTGTGACAACTGCGGTCATCAACTCGATCCCATTGATCTGGTCAATCCGCGCTCAAAGATTGATGGTCAGCCGCCGGTCTTTCGTGAAACAGAGCATTTCTTTCTTGATCTACCCGCTTTCGCCGACCGGTTGAGCAAGTGGATTGCTAAGCAGGATCACTGGCGGCCTAATGTGCGCAGTTTTTCACTCAACTTTATTAAGGAGTTGAAGCCACGCGCCATTACCCGCGACCTTGAGTGGGGCGTACCAATTCCGCTGCCCGAATATGAGCAGCGCGACGATAAACGTATCTATGTCTGGTTCGACGCCGTGATTGGCTATCTTTCGGCGAGCATCGAGTGGGCCAATAACCGTGGCACCCCCGATGCTTGGCGCGACTGGTGGCAAAATCGCCAAGCGCGCCACTTCTATTTTATGGGTAAAGACAATATTGTCTTCCATACGGTGATCTGGCCCGCGCAACTCATGGGCGTCTTTAGCGATGGTCACTACGCCGGTAGTGCCATCGGTGCCTTTGCCGAGATTCCGCTGCAACTGCCCCATAATGTGGTCAGTAGCGAATTTCTCACCATGGAGGGCAAAAAATTTAGCAGCAGTCGTGGGGTTGTGATCTATGTCAACGACTTCCTCAGCCGCTACGATCCCGATCCGTTGCGCTATTTTTTGACCATTGCCGGGCCGGAAAACCAGGATACCGATTTCACTTGGGCCGAATTTGTGCGGCGCAACAACGATGAATTGGTTGCTACCTGGGGCAATTTGGTGAACCGCACGCTCACTAATGTCTACAAGAATTTCGGCGTTGTCCCCACTCCCGGTGAGCTTACCCCCGCCGACAGTGCCCTGATCGCCACGATTGACGCGGGCTTTACCACCTGTGGTGAACTGCTGGAAGGGGCGCGCTTCAAGGCCGCCCTCACCGAGACGATGCGCCTCGCCGCGCTGGTCAATAGCTACCTGAGCGACCAAGAGCCGTGGAAGGTGCTTAAGCAGGATCGTGAGCGCGGCGCAACGATCTGGTACGTGGCGTTGCGCTGTGTCGCTAGCCTACGCATCCTCTTTACGCCCTTCCTGCCCTTTAGCTGCCAGCGGCTGCACACCTATCTGGGCTACGACGGTTACCTCGCCGGGCCACTCAAGTTCACAGAGCATAACGAAGCCAACGGCATGAGCCATCGCGTCTTGACGGGCGACTACACCACCTGGATCGGGCGCTGGGCCATTCCCGATCTGCCGGTCGGCCAGCAACTACGTGAACCGCAACCGCTCTTTAAGAAACTTGACGAGCGCGTGGTCGCGGAGGAGTTGGCGCGCATGGAGGCGTAAACAGCCAAGCGCCTAGCGGGGTTCCGGCGATCCCACTAATGTAAGCCTCTAACGGGCCTGCTGGCGGAGGGGGGCGGGGGCTTGGCCCCCGAAAAATTCCCCCTTCCGGCGGGGTTTAAGGGGCCGCAGGCCCCCTAAGTTCATGCGCATGGAACCACACAAGCCCATCAAATCTCTGCCGAAAGCGGCACAAAGGAGGCAGATATGCGACTCAATGGAATAATCATGTTCGGTTTTGTCTGCGCACTACTACTTTTGGCTAGTCCGAACCTTGTACAGGCGCAAGCGGGGGCAATCGCGGGGACGCTGACCTACCGCGAACGCATTGCGCTCCCGTCGAACGCGATTGTCACGGTGCAGGTTGCGGAATTGCCAGAGAATGGGGCACCGCAGGTGATTGCAGAGCAGCGCTTCAACACCAATGGCGCCCAGCCGCCGTTTCGCTACACAGTCAACTATGACCCCGCACGGATCAACAACGATGCACGCTACACCGTTCAGGCCAACATCAGCGTTGACGGGCAGGCGCGCTTCGCCACCGGCCAAGTCTTTCCAGTGATCACGCGCGGTGCGGGGGTAAACGATGTGAATATCACGCTGGCCTCAGTCGCCGGCCAAGGCCAGAATCTTCCGCCCACGAGCAATGGGACGATCCTGTTGCTCGTGGCGGGTCTGGCGCTCTCGGTTGCGGCGCTGAGCTATGTGCTACGAAAGCGGTATGGGGGAGCATAATTCCCCCGAAGGGGGCGCGGGGGAACATGGTTCCCCCGCATCAATGGTTCTCCCGAACAAGGGGGCGCGGGGGAACATGGTTCCCCCGCATCAATAGGTTCCCCCGAACAAGGGGGCGCGGGGGAACATGGTTCCCCCGCATCAATAGGTTCCCCCGAACAAGGGGGCGCGGGGGAACATGGTTCCCCCGCATCAATAGGTTCCCCCGAACAAGGGGGCGCGGGGGAACATGGT
>RSAS01000881.1 GCA_003934145.1 Candidatus Viridilinea halotolerans
GGCATCCCAATCACCTATCCGTGACTTGCCGAGCGAATGTTCTGTCCGCCCCCGCACCCCCGCCGAACGGGGGTGGTTTTTCGGGGGCCATGCCCCCAAGCCCCCGCCGCGAGGTTTAGGGGCGGACAGAAAATGTGTACGCCAACCTCCGCCACAGGGCGTAACGCCCCCCAGGAGCCTTTCATGTCCCCATTGCGCCCGCGCCTCGGCGTTATCACCAGCGGCTCGTTGATCGAGGGCCTTACGGCACGCCTTGAGGCCCGTGAGAGCGTTGAAGATATGCGTGTCGGTAAGTTTGTGGTGATCCGTGGCGAGAAACACGAATTCTTTTCTATGGTTACCGATGTGGTGCTGGAGGCTACCAGCCAGAAGGTGTTGATTGATCCCCCTTCTAGCGATGATTTCCTGCACGAAGTGCTTGCTGGTACCACCACCTACGGCACAATTGAGTTGATGCCGCGTCTGATGTTGCCCACCGATCTGAGTCAGGAGATGTTGCCGGTCAAGACTATTCCGCGCCACTTTTCGCCCGTCTTTGAGGCGCGTGAGGATGATTTCCTGCGCGTCTTTGGCAATGAGGAGGAGGGCGCGTTTGAGATTGGGCGGCCACTCGATATGGATGTGCCCGTCTGCCTGAAGCTTGCGCGCCTGATCGAACGCTCCAACGGCATCTTTGGCAAGAGCGGCACGGGCAAAAGTTTCCTGACGCGCCTCTTGCTCTGTGGGGCCATCCAAGCGAATGTCGCCAGCAATCTCATCTTCGATATGCACAGCGAGTATGGCTGGGGCGCACCCTCCGAAGGCGGTGGCTTCGTCAAGGGCTTGCGTCAGATCTTCGGCAGTGAAGTGCTGGTCTATACGATTGATCCCCAGTCGGCGCGCCATCGCAACCACGACGGTCAATTGGTGATTGGCCTCGACCAGATCGAGGTCGAAGATGTGATTGCCATCGAGCAGGAATTGAACCTGAGCAGCACCGCGACTGAATCGTCCTACCTGCTCCACGACCGCTTCAAGGAGCGTTGGCTGCACGAGTTGCTCGCGATGGATAGCGAGGGCATTGCCGCTTTTGCGGAGACCTCGGGGGCGCATGCGGGGGCGATTAGTGCGCTCAAGCGCAAATTAGCCCGCATCGCCCGCCTCAATTTCGTTGTCGAAAAGGCCGACTTCTCCGGCGTGGATCGGCTGATTGACGCGCTCGCTGCTGGGCGTCACGTCATTCTCGAATTTGGCGAACACAGCAGCGCCCTGATCTACATTCTCGTGGCCAACATTATCACGCGGCGCATTCACCGCCGCTGGGTCGATCAGACCAATCGCGCCATTCAGTCGCAGCAGAACGCCGATCGGCCTCGCCCGCTGATGATCACGATTGAAGAGGCCCACAAATTCCTCAATCCCCAAACCGCACGCCAAACCATTTTTGGCACTATCGCCCGCGAGCTACGCAAATATAGTGTTACGCTGCTCGTTGTGGATCAGCGGCCCTCTTCGATTGACCCGGAAGTGATGAGCCAGCTTGGTACGCGCATTACCGCGCTGCTCAACGACGACCGTGACATCGATGCTGTCTTTACCGGCGTCAGCGGCAGCAGCGGGCTCAAAGCCGTCCTCGCTTCACTCGACAGCAAACAGCAAACCCTCGTGATGGGCCACGCCGTACCCATGCCGGTGGTAGTGCGCACCCGCCCCTACGACGATGCCTTCTACGCCGCCATGGAGCGCACCCAGCGCAGTCGCGGCCCGCAATTCGCTACGCCGCAAGCGGGTGCGGATGAGCTCTTTCCAGATTAGATTCTTTTGTTGTGGCGTTGTGGCGGCTGCGCCGCCACAACGCCACAACAGGGATTTGCGGGTGCCGTGCCCCCACCCCCCCCGCCGAACGGGGTGTTTTCGGGGGCCATGCCCCCAAGCCCCCACCGGACGGGGGAATTCTGCGGGGGCATGGCCCCCGCACCCCCGCCGAACGGGGTGTTTTCGGGGGCCATGCCCCCAAGCCCCCACCGGACGGGGGAATTCTGCGGGGGCATGGCCCCCGCACCCCCGCCGGACGGGGGAATTCTGCGGGGGCATGGCCCCCGCACCCCCGCCGAACGGGGGATTTGTGGGGGCATGGCCCCCACCCCCCCCACCGGACTTCATGGGCGGACAGAAAACTTGTACGTCCCCTGCTGGAACCGCATTGCAACGCC
>RSAS01000957.1 GCA_003934145.1 Candidatus Viridilinea halotolerans
CTTCCCCATCACCTATTCGTGACTCCTAGATTCAATGTTCTGTCCGCCCATGAACGCTTGCGGGAGAGGGGGTAGGGGGGTGAGGGCCATCCGGTGCATCCCAATCACCTATGCGTAGCTTGCGGGGCAAATGTTCTGTCCACCCTTAAACCCGCTTGCGGCAGAGCAAACAGGCACCTCACCCGCGCTTCATCGGTAAGCCCGCCCGCGCCCACGCGATCATGCCCCCCGTCAGGTTGATCACCTCACTAAAGCCTTGGCGCGCCAACTGCTCGGCGGCGACACCACTGCGGTTGCCCGATCGACAGACACAGACAATCGGGATATCGCGGGGCAGTTCGCTCTGGCGCATAGCCAACATTGGTAAGGGCAACAGGTGCGCCCCCGCAATGCGTCCGTCGCCGCTATACTCCTCTGCCGAACGCACATCAAGTAGGTAGAAACGCTCACCCGCATCAAGGCGTTGCTTCAGTTCGCTCACGTTCATATTTTTTGTCCCGGCAGCCGGGGTGCGTGCACCAAAAAGATTGCGTAGCATGATTTGGATTCCTTAATACTGTTAGGGGAGAACCTGCTTTGCCCCTTCTCTTCTTTTGATGCATTCATTGTGCGATTCGTTACAGATTGCACAAGGAAAGGGTGTAAGGTAAGGTTTCGCCTTGCGGCGATCGGCTTTACCGTTTGCTGGGAGGACGCGGAGGGCTCCGCCCTCCGCGTCCTCCCCACTGGGATGGGGGGGTTGCGGGGGCCAGGGCCCCCGCACCCCCAGCGCGGCAAACGGTAAAGTCGCTACGAACCATCCCTAACTATAAAATGGTTACTTGCATCTACTATAATGGAGGTGGCGGCTGCTTCGCCGCCAAAACGGAAGAAGAAAAGTTCTTCGGGGGCGGTGAAGCCTCCCCCGAAGAACTTCCCCTTCCAGCGGGGTTTTAGGGGCCGCAGGCCCCATTCGTTCATGCGCATGGGCACAAAAGCCCCACACTCCCTTTGCGGGAGAGGCGCAGCCTCCCCCGCACCCGCGCCGAACGGCGTAACTTGATATGGTGAAAGGTGTGTTTCGTGAAAAAGATCGTAATCGTCGGCGGTGTAGCTGCAGGTATGTCCACCGCTGCCCGTCTGCGCCGTCTCGATGAACAGGCCGAGATTGTCGTCCTTGAACGTGATCGGTATGTCTCCTACGCCAACTGTGGCTTGCCCTACCATATCGGCGGCGCTATTCCCGACCGTGAGCAGCTTCTCGTGGTCACGCCTGAGCATCTTCAGGCAACCTTGGCGCTGGATGTGCGTACCGAGCAGGATGTGCTTTCAGTAGACCGTGCCGCCCAGCAGGTCGCCGTGCGCGATCTGCCCAGTGGCAACCAGTATACGCTAAACTATGATGTGTTGGTGCTGGCCCAAGGCGCGACCCCGCTGCGCCCGCCGGTGCCCGGCATTGATCACCCCAAGGTCTTCACGCTGCGCAACATTCCCGATATGGACGCGATTATTGCCACGCTCGACGCGGGTGCGCGGCGCGCCGTGGTGATTGGTGGCAGCTACATCGGCGTTGAGGTGACCGAAGGGCTGCGCGAGCGCGGCCTAGAGGTGCATCTGGTGGAGTTGCAAGACCAACTGATGCCGCTCTTTGACCGCGAGATGGCGACCGATCTGCGCTATCACATGGAGTACCACGGCGTGCAGTTGCACCTCGGCACTGCCGCAACCGCCATTCATGAACAGGGCGACGGCCTAGCATTGGAACTGCGCGACGGCACACGCATCAGTACCGATTTTGTGGTGCTGGCCGCCGGCGTGCGCCCGCTTACCACCTTGGCCCAAGCGGCGGGCTTGGATCTCGGGCCACGCGGCGGGATCAAGGTGGACGCACGCATGCGCACCTCCGACCCCAAGATCTATGCGGCGGGCGATATGGTCGAAGTGACCGACACCGTCACAGGCGAGCCGACGCTGGTGGCTCTCGCCGGCCCAGCCAACCGCCAAGGGCGCATTGTGGCCGATCAGATCACGGGGCGCGACGCGACCTATAGCAGCACCCAAGGCAGCGCGATTGTCAAGCTCTTTGCCATGACCGCTGCGGCTACGGGTGCGTCCGAGCGCACCTTGCAGCGTTGTGGCCGCGCCTACCGCAAAGTCTACCTGCACCCCTCGGGCCACGCCGGCTACTACCCAGGCAGCCACTCTATGCACCTCAAGTTGCTTTTTGCCCCCACAGACGGGCGCATCCTTGGGGCGCAGATCGTCGGCTACGACGGCGTAGACAAACGCATTGACGTGCTGGCTACCGCCTTGCGCGCCGGCATGACCGTCTACGACCTTGAGCACCTCGAGTTGGCCTACGCGCCGCCCTACAGCTCCGCCAAAGATCCGGTGAATATGGCGGGCTTTATGGCGGCCAACCTGTTGCGTGGCGATCTCAAGCTCTGGCACGCCGATGAGTACGAACAGCAAGCCAACGACACGATCTTCGTTGATGTGCGCAGTGCCGAAGAGTACGACGAGTGGCACATCCCCCGGGCGCTCAACTTCCCCCTGCCAGAGCTACGTGAGCGTGTCGACGAGTTGCGTCGTCAAGCGGGCGACAACCCCATCCGCCTCTACTGCATGGTCGGCTTCCGCAGCTACCTCGCCTACCGCATCCTGCATCAGCATGGCTTCGCCGATGTAGCCACGCTCGCGGGGGGGGCGCTCACCTTCACCAGTTACTACCGCACCACCCTCGCCACGGGCGCCCCCGGCATCCCCTTCGTCGCCTACGCCGAAGAGGATCTCGCGGCGCACGCGGCACTGGATGGGTAGGGTCTAGGCGTTGTGGATGGCTGGTGGGGAGGCGCAGCCTCCCCACCGCCGAAAGGCATAGGCAGGGTGTGCGCGGGAACTAGGTTCCCGCGCATCCTCCCACTGTCCGACGGGGCGTGGGGCGCACGTATGGGTACTATATCACCCGCTCGTTGCCACCATCCACCGGCACTTGCGCAGCGGTCGTCTTGGCAAAGAGCGGCCCGCACATCTCGGCGGCCAACTCGGCGACGTCGCGGCTCGTCACTTCGATCCGCATGACGTTGTTGGTCTTGTACTGCTCCACCGTCAGGCCGTAGTTCTTCGCCCGTGCCTGCAAGACCTCCTCGGTCCAGATGCCGGTATCGAAGACGGCATTGGGGTGCAGGCTGTTGATGCGGATGCCATCCTGCCCCCATTCGAGGGCAGCGACGCGCGCCAACTGGTTAAGCGCGGCTTTGGAGGCCGAATAGGCGGCTGCACCCGGCCCGGGTGCGGGTACGTTCTTGGAGCCAATGATCACCACCCGGCCCCGGCGTGGAGCGAGTTTGAGCAGGGCGTGGGCTTCACGCATCAGGATGAGGTTGGCATCCAGGTTGATCCGCATGGTGCGCTGCCATTCGGCCAGGGGCATCGCCTCAACGCGGCGCGAGGGTGGAAAGATGCCCGCGTTGAGGATGAGCATATCAAGCCCGCCGAAGGTACGGGCGATCTGCTCGAGCGCGGCGATCATCTCCGCTTCACTCGTCACATCACAGCGGATGCCCAGGTAGTCGGGGCGAGCAAAGAGGTTTTCGATAGCCGGATTGATGTCGAGGCCCACCACCGCCGCCCCACGCGCCATGAGCGACTCGACACACGCCTTACCGATCCCCGACGCTGCGCCGGTCACCAGCGCAACCTCGCCAGCAAAGAGCGGCGGACGGCCCAGGCGCTTCAGTTTGGCCTGCTCCAGCTCCCAGTACTCAAAATCGAAGACCTCAGCAGCCGTCTCGGATTGGTAGGATTCCAGCGCCGTGGCTTGCGCGATGATCGCCATGGTGTGACGGTAAATATCGGCGGCGATGCATGCCTCTTGGGGCGTGCGGCCCGCCGCGACCATCCCCAGGCTGGGATCAAGAACGACCCGTGGGGCCGGGTCGAGCATGGTGAGCTCAAAACTGGCGCGGTCGCTATTTTCGGCGAAGTAGCGCTCATATGCGGCAGAGTAGGCTGCCACATCGCGCCCAATCATCGGCACGCGCTTGGTGCGAATGACATGGTCGGGCGTAGCCGGCCCCTGCTGGGCGATGACAGCCAGATCGGGGCGTTGGGCAAAACGCAGACTCGCTTCATCGTTGTGGGTGGCCAGAATCATCGGCGCACCGGCAGCCTGCGAGACAGCTTGGCGCAACGCGGCCAACTCGTGGCGCAGGGGTGCTTCAGGGTCGGGCATCTGCACGGGTGTAGCGGCAACGGGGCAACGCGCCAGATACTCCTCAGCCTGATTCACCAGCGCGATCATCTGCTCGTAGGCTTCCTGAGCGCTCTCGCCAAAGCTGAAGAGGCCGTGGCGCAGCAACACCACCCCCCGCGTCGCTGATGTAAGCTCAGTAGCGAAGATGTTGGCGCAGCGCTTCGCCACCGGGAAACCGGGGCGCACATAGGGCACCACGATCAGCGCATCGCCATAGATCTCGCGGATACGTTCGCTGCCACCGGGCGTATTGGTGATCGCCAAGACCGCGTCGGCGTGGGTGTGCAAGACATACTTGGCCGGCAGGAGCGCATGCAGCATCGCCTCCACCGAAACCGGCGGTGCCGAGGCATCCACGACACTGCCGCGCAATTCATTCAGCCACTGCTGATCGGAGAGCGTCGCCAGCGTCGTCAAGCGCCGCAGATACTCCAGCCGTACCGGAGCAAAATCCTTGGCCGTCACCGTAGCCAGATCGGAACCACTGCCCTTCACATAGAGCAACGTCTGTGGCTGGCCAAAGATGTCGGGCTGCTCGATCTTCACCGACGTATTGCCGCCGCCATGCAAGACAAGGGCCGGGTCGGCACCAAGCAGCCGCGAGGCATACACACACTGAGCGAGGTCACCGGCGAACGCAGCCGCCGTCGCATGATCCCATTGGTTTTGCATAGATATTGTCTTCTATTTTTACATTCTTACGTTAAAACACGCTCTTCGTTCGTGTTGGCGGCTTTGCCGCCAACACGAACGAAGAGCGTGTTTGGGGTGCCGCCCCCTACGTCTCCCGGCGAGGGCAAAGCCGCTACAGCGGCACGCCCTCCGGCGGTTTTTTGGGGGAGGCGCAGCCTCCCCCAAAAAACCGCCAAAGATCGTACTACGCCGCAACGCCCTCGCTCTTGACCGTCTGGTAGAGATCGTTGGCCTGGGCGGGAGTCAGTTTCTCGTGGATGAGCGCCTGGAGGCCACGCGCCGCCGCGACGGGGTGCGGATCCTGCCAAACGTTGCGCCCCAAGTTGACACCGATAGCGCCGCGCTCCAGCCCATCATAGACAAACTCATAGACTTCGAGAATGGTATCGCACTTGGGGCCACCGGCAATCACCACCGGCACCGGACAGGTCTCGGTTACCTTGTGGAAATCCTCGCACCAGTAGGTCTTGACCGCCGTGGCACCCAACTCGGCGGCGATACGGCAAGAGAGCGCAAGGTAGCGCGCATCGCGCTTCTCGAGTTCCTTACCCACGGCGGTCACGGCCATGGTGGGAATGCCGTAGGGCTCACAGGCATTGATCAAATTGGAGAGATTGTTGAGCGTCTGGAACTCGTAGTCCGAGCCAATGAAGACCGAAAGACCAACCGCGGCGGCGTTGAGACGGATCACCTCATCAATCGAGAGCGTCACCGCCTCCTGGGCCAGATCACCACCGATGACGCTGCTGCCACCCGAAGCGCGCAGGATGATCGGCACCTTCATGTTGGGATCAATGCTAGCACGCAGCACGCCACGGGTCACAAAGAGCGCATCAGCATAGGGCAGCAACGGTGCAACCATCTCGCCCGGCTTCTCAAGACAGCGAGTTGGCCCCAAGAAATAGCCATGATCCATCGCGAGAAAAAAGCAGCGTCCGTTCTTGGTGATCTGCGCCCAACGGTTCTGTTTGCCCCAATCCATAGTCACAAGCTCCTCAATGTTGCGTGTATGTCAAAAGGATGACAACAGGGTAAGGGAAAGGGAAGGATACAGGATACTGGGTATTTGATACAGGCGTGAGACATCAAGATGCGCTAAATGCCTCCGAACTGTAAAGTTGCCTAGAACCTTCCCTAACAAGCGGAGCCATTATAAACTTTCACGGGCGACTGTCAACATTATGCGACGACATCTAAAGAATCTTGAAAGGGAGGGGTTCGGGGAGGGCGAAGCCCTCCCACGATCCTAGAGGTTCCAGAAGCATTAGGGTGTGACTGGAATCTGTAGGGCGGTGTCCTACACCCCTGTGGACTGGGGAAGGATGCGCGGGAACCAAGTTCCCGCGCGCACCCTACCTACACGTTTTGGTCACACCCGAAACATTATCTGAAAGACTATAGTAAGCTTGGCCAGGCCGACGCGCTGGAGTGCGAAACGCAGAATCGCGCCAAGGTGGAGGGAATCTGGGCAATCTTCTCCAGGTAGTCCCGTGCTGCGCTCCTAAGCTTAGTCTAGCACATAGGGCTCCGTGAGTAACAGAATAGCATTTTTGTACTATTTGATTTTTCCCGCCTCACGCCTCACGCCTCACGCCTCACGTCTCACGCCTCACGTCTCACGCCTCACGCCCTCCACGTCCCCCACCACCGCCATGCCTAAGCCCATTGTGCCCCAAAAGAGCGCAACCATGTGGCTGAATTCGATGTTAAAGAAGTAGTGGTCGGCGATGCCAACGGCGAGCGCAGCGACGATGCCAGCTTGACAGCCGAGTACCCAACTGGTGCGCTCCGCGTCGAGTTGGGGCAGGGCGCGGATGGTTTGATAGAACCAAGTGGCGACGGTGGCGAGGAAAGCGGCAAGGCCGAGCAACCCGATGCGTTGACCAATGGCGAGGTAGATGCTGCTGACGCCAGCGGTGAGGTCGAGGTCGGGCGCTTGGCCAAAGCCGATGCCAAAGGCGGGGTAGCGGGCAATGATCGCAAGAGCGTTCGCGTATTCGGCGAGACGCATCTGTTGGGCCTGGTCGCGGAACTGGAAGCCACTAATGAAACGGTTGATGAAGTCGTCGGCGTAGCCAAGGGCAAATAGCAGAATACCAGCAAGCATTCCGCCGCCGAGCATAACCCACCAGAGACGCCGGTAGCGCAGGGTAGCGAGGTAGACGGCGGCGGCGATGAGGCCGATCAGCGCGGTGCGCGAGAAGGTCAGGATGAGCGCCAAGGTCATGGCGGTGACGAAGAGCCCCAGCAGCCAGCGGCGCATAAGGGGCTGTTCGGCGACCAATTGAGCAGCGCCGAGCGCAACGATGAGCGCGAGCATGCCGCCGAAGCTGTTGGGATCAACGGAAAAGCCGATAGCGCGTTCAAGGCCGCTGGGATCATCTTCGACGTAGCGCAGGACGCGCCCGCTGGTGGGGTAGCCGATGCGCCCGAGGGCGACGAGGATTTGCAGGGCGAGTTGGTCGTTCAGCGCCCAGAGGGCGAGGCCAACGCTGGCGGCGAGCCCGCCGCTGATGAGCAGGCCGCGCAGGGCGAGACGAGCCTGATCGCGGGTACGCACACAATTGACGGTGCTGAGGAAGAGCAGCACACCCAAGACAAACTTGGCGTAATTATGGAGCGTGGTGGTGTCGGGCAGGCCGCGCGCCCCCAGGATGAGCGAAAAGAAGGTGAGACCCAAAAAGCCAAAGATCGGCAGGCCCAAAGGCGTCATGCGCAGATCGTAGGCATCAGGGCGGGCGAGCATGCGCAAGACCCAGACGGCGGTGAGGCCGACGAGGGCGAGGGTGAGGAAATTGGGGGTAATAATGGCCCGAAAGGGGAGCGTGGCAAAGGGCAGCATCGTCATGACGGCAAAGACAGCGAGCATACCCACCGTAGTTGAGGTGAGCATTGCGCCGCCGACCAGCAGGCCGAGGATGCCCGCGAGGGCGTAGAGCGGGCCAAAAGCAGCGGCCCCACCGACGATGCCCCCAATGGAGAGCGCCAAGAGAGCGGCAAACACAGGCGATTGGACTAGGTGCGTGCGGAGTGTGAAGGGCATGATGTAGCAAGTTATGCCGTACGGCGGGGGTTCGGGGGCCTGGCCCCCGCAAAAAAGCACCTGGGGCGCGGGGGCGCAGACCCCGCAAAAAACACCTGGGGCGCGGGGGCGCAAGCCCCCGCAAAAAAACAACATGGCTTCGCGGTGCGGGCACAGCCCGCACCGCGAAGCCAAAGACCCCTAATCGCCGTAAGGCATATTGGAGATCCGCATCAACTTGTCCCAGCGATGGGTCGCATCAATATAGCGCACGGTACCCGAACGCGAGCGCATAACGACGCTGTGGGTGCGGGCACCGCCGCCGAAATACTCGGTACCGCGCAGAAACTCACCAGGGGTGATGCCCGTAGCGGCGATGTAGATGTTTTCGCCCTTGACAAGATCTTTGACCGTATAGACCTGATTCTCATCAAGTTTGAGTTCGGTGACGAGGGCACGTTCTTCCTCGTTGCGCACCCAGATTTTGCACTGCATCTCGCCACCCATACACTTGAGAGCGGCGGCGGTGATGACTGCTTCGGGAGCACCACCAATGCCCATGAGAATGTCGGCGGGCGGGTTTTCGACAGATGTCATGATGCCAGCACTGACATCGCCGTGATGGATGAGCTTGATGCGGGCGCCGGTTTCACGAATTTGGCGGATGAGATCTTGGTGGCGGGGGCGATCAAGGACAACAACGGTGACATCTTCGATCTGCTTGTTGAGCGTGCGGGCGACGGCGCGAATGTTGTAGGAGACGGGGGCATTGATGTCAATAACGCCTTTGGCCCGCTCGCCAACGGCGAGCTTGTCCATGTAGGCAATGCCTTGCCAATTGTAGAACGCACCCCGTTCGGCAATCGCAATGACAGCAATCGCCCCAGGCATACCTTCGGCCAGCAGGGTGGTGCCTTCGACGGGATCAACGGCGATGTCCACCTCAGGGCCGTCACCAGCGCCAACCTGCTCACCAATGTAGAGCATGGGGGCTTCGTCTTTCTCGCCTTCACCAATAACGACCACGCCACTCATGGCGACGCCATCAAGGGCAAAACGCATCGCATCAACAGCAGCTTGGTCGGCACTAATTTTATCACCACGACCCATCCAGCGCCCGCTGCGTAGGGCAGCAGCTTCGGTGGCGCGCACGAGATCCATGCCCAAATTTCGCTCGATCCGCATCAGATTCCTCCATTGGCGTTGGGATCTAGGAAAGCGTTTCATTCTAGCATAGGCCATGCGGCCTGTCGAACCTGGCCCCGCCGGGGCCATTTGATAAACCATTTGACGCTCCGTACCCAAACTGGTATAATGCCCGCTGTCGCGCCGAAGTGGCGGAATGGCAGACGCGGCGGTCTCAAAAACCGTTGGGCTAATCACCCGTGTGGGTTCGAATCCCACCTTCGGCACCATGCCACTCAGTGGCGACTGCGCGCACAATTTCGTCGGGGCGTGGCTCAGACTGGTAGAGCGCCGCGTTCGGGTCGCGGAGGTCGGAGGTTCAAATCCTCTCGCCCCGACCATTTGACTCAGCGCCCGTGCCTTTTTCGCACGGGCGTTTGTTTTTATGAAAAAGGTTTGGGTGTAGCCAAAAGGTGTAGGGCTACGCCCCCATGCTCATGAACTTAAGGGGCCTGTGGTTCCTTAAACCCCGCCGGAAGGGGAAATTTTTCGGGGGCCATGCCCCTTCGACTAAGCTCAGGGCAAGCCCGAACCCCGCCGGAGGCGTAAGTTAGTGCATATGGGCTACGTACGCCCCATACCCCACCGGACGGCGAGATGATGCGAGGGAACCGGGTTGCCTCGCGCACCCTTCCTACAAAGTTTTGGTCACACCCAAAACCATCCTAAAAATCTCTCCGCCGCCAAGTGAACATTAGCAAGCTCGACGTCTAAATCGCTTCATGGATCATCGTTTGCGCACCCGCCTCGTCATATTCACGTTGGGCTTCGCGCTGCTCTTGGCAGCGTGTGGTGATCTGGCGGCTGCTCTGCCTGAACGTCCGACGCCAGTGCCCACGTTAGCACGTTTGCCCAGTGTCACGCCGATTACGCCTAGCCCAACATTGGCCCCAACGCTCACGCCAACCCTAACGCCTACGCCCCGTCCCCTCGTAGCGACGGTGGCCCGCGCTGCGAACGTGCGCGGCGGCCCGGGTACCGATTATGCGATTGTGGGCGTTATAGAGGCCGGAGTGACGGTGACCCTCCGCAGCCGCCGTGATGATTGGTTCGCCATCGAGACGCCGGATGTAACGGGTTGGATGTTTCGCGATCTCCTTGAACTCACGGCGGAAATCGAACGGGCTGTACCAGTGGCTTTGCCCTAATCAGGCGGCATACAGCGGAGGTGCCCGACGATGCTACCCCAGGCTCCACGTCGTATGAGCATCACCAACCGCTTACGTTGGTCTTATCTGATCTCTTCAACCCTGCCCCTGCTCTTGGTCGGGGCGTTGCTCATTGGTACGCTCTTTCAGGTGCAACAGCGCAATGCGCTGGCGAGCCAGCAGGCGCTCGCCGACCAGATTGCGGGAACGATTGCGACCTTTCTCTACGATATTGAGCAACTTTTGCTGCGCGCCGGGCGCGATCTGCAGGCCGATCAAGCTGCTCCGGAGTTGCTCGCGGCGGCGCAGCGCCTCGCTACCAATTCGCCTGATTTGCGCACGATTAGTGTCGTTAATAGCATGGGCCAACGCATCGCATGGGCCAGCAGCGACCAACTGGGCAACCAGGGAACGCCGCCGGATGTCTTCCCTGAAGCCCTCGTCAACGGGGCGCTTGAGGCCGGGCAGGGTGGGCGCAGTACGATTACCACCAGCGCAACGGGTCGCCCCATTTTTTTGATTGCCCTTCCGATTCGCGATCTGCAGAGTGGACGCATCAATGGGGCGCTGGTGGCCGAGGTGAGCGCGGCCCGCATCGAACAGATCCTGCGTCTTACCGTACAGGGTAAGGGCAAAGTCGCA
>RSAS01000738.1 GCA_003934145.1 Candidatus Viridilinea halotolerans
TTGAGGCTGGTGGCGGTATCGGGATGCTCGGCCCCCAACACCTGCTCCCGTATCGTCAAGGCACGTTCGTAGAGCGGCAACGCCGCCGCGTAGTTCCCCTGCTCTTCGTACAGCGCCGCGAGGTTGTTGAGGCATGCGGCATAGTTCTGCTCATCACGCTGCGGGATCAGTGCCAGCGCATCTTCATAGCAACCCTGCGCTGCGGGATAGTTGCCCATTGCTTTATGAATCATGCCAAGCAGACTTAGCGCCCCACTCTGCCCATTCTGACTATGCATGGCCTGAAAGGCCGCATAGGCTGCGCTCGTCTGCTCTTCCGCTGCGGCGTACTCGGCGCGCTCATAGTGGATTAGCCCTAGGTAGTAGTGTGCGAGGGCGACTTCGGCCTGGCGGCTGGCCATCTTGTTCAGGGTGATGAGCGCCTGCTTCAGCCCGGCGAGCAGGTCGTTCCAATAGGCTTGCGCGATCAGGGCTGGGACGATGGTGTGGATACATAGTGCGAGTGCATCCGGGTCGCGCTGCGCGTCGTGCCATGTGGCGAGCATCTGTGCCCAGTTGTCGCGCTGGCTGCGCCAGGCGGTGAACTCTTGCTGGTATTGTGGGTTCATGAGGTCGCTATGCCAGCGCCGTAGGCGCTGCTGTGCCGCTGTGACGCGCCGCCGATCATAGTTCTCGGCCCAATCCCAGAGCACCTGGTGCATGCGCCAGCGCCCCGCGCCAGCGCCGTCAAGCAGGCTGCACTGACTGAGCAGGAGGAGGGCCTCTGCCACTTCACGCTCGTTGCGCTCGGTGACGATCTTGGCGCTCGCGAGATCAAAGCTCAACGGATCGGGTGGAAAGCCCGCCAAGCTCAGCAAGATGTGTTGCGCCGTTTGCGGCAGCGTGGCGTAACTCAACTCGATGATCGCTTTGGGGCTGAGCGGCTGGATCGGTTTGCGTTTGAAGGGCAGCAGGCTGGCCCACCAGCCCCGCTGCTTCGTCTGCTCCTCGACGAGGTCGAGTGAGACGAGCGGCAGGTTGAGGCGTGTGGCTGCGGCGCGCAGTGCCACCAGCGCCTTTGAGAACCATGCGGGGTTGTCGAGCAAGCGGAGGCGCAGGTAGTTGCCCATCACGGTGAGGATGAGGGGCAGCCCACCAACCAGTTGGGCTAGGAGATCGAGTTCCTGCTCATTGCCATCAGGCGGCAGCCCAGCGGTGGCGCGCAGCAGCGCAATGGCGTCGGGGTGGGCGAGCGTCTCAAGCTCAAGCAGCGCTTCAGGGGCGAGGTAGTCGCCCAGCCTGAGCAGCAGATCGCGTTGGCGCGTGGTAATCAGCAGGCGCACCTCTTCTGGCAGGCTCAGAAATGGCCGCAGTTGGCTATCGCGCCATACATCGTCCACCACCACCAGCCACGGTCGCCCATCCCGACGGATGTATTGACTGATATAGGCAAGGTTTTCGGCAACAGTGCGCCGGGGGTCATCGTGCAGGCCCAAATCGTCAATCCAGGCGCGAATGGTCGTCTCGCTATTCTCCGTCACCCCGGCGCGCGCCACCAGGATACCGCCGGTAAAATGGTCACGCAGGGTGGGGTCGGCCACCAGTTCCAGCGCCATCCGCGACTTGCCGACGCCAGGCTTGCCATAGAGCGCGAGGTGGCGCAGCGTGCCACAACACAACCGTTGGCGCAAATCATCAAGCAGCGGCGCACGCCCCACCAGCGCGATGGCTGGGCGCACAAACGCGGGCGGGATGCTGTAGCGCGGTGTGGGCGGCGGCGTGGCGTGGTGGTGAACAACCTGCTGACCAATGATGGAACCAATGGATGACTGTTCGTGTGCGTGAATAGACTGCATCACCCCAACACTACCCTGCACAAACGTACTCCCCGCAGCCAACGTCGGCTTGTTGACATCGCGCCCAGCCACATCCCCCTGAAAATTCACGTCGCGCATTTGCGCCCCAGCGAAATTGATGAGTGATTGGCGCTGCGCGTCCCGGAGCGCGGTGATCGCTGTGAGGAGCTCGTCGAAGCGGGCATCGTGATGGGCGGTCAGGGCGGCAATCACGCGGTCGGCTTCAGCCACCACCACCGGCCCCAACACCCCGCCCGCGAGCTGCAAGCGATCCATATCGGCGCTGAGGCGCTGCAATAAGCGATACTGATCAATGAGCAAATCGCTCTGCGCCCCCTGCTCCTCGGCAATGGCA
>RSAS01000412.1 GCA_003934145.1 Candidatus Viridilinea halotolerans
GTGAGCAGAACCTGAATGACGATTTCGCGGCACGCGGGATCACCTTTGAGGCGGTACTCTTTGATGATGAAGGCCAACTCTACCCGGCCTATGACGCCGGACAGTGCGATGCTGTCACCAGCGATAGTTCGCAACTCGCCTCGAAGCGGGAGACGATGAGCAACCCCAGCGATCACCTCGTCTTGGGCGAGCGCATCTCACGCGAGCCGCTGGGCCCGGCCTTCATCGAGAACGACGACCAGTGGCGCGACGTGGTGAGTTGGGTCGTCTTTGCGACGATGTACGCTGAAGAGTTGCGCGTCAACCAGAGCAACGTCGCCGAACTGGCGCAGAGCAGCACCGACCCGCGCATTCGCCGCCTGCTAGGGGTAGAGGGCGAGTTTGGCGCGGCGCTCGGCATCAGCAACGACTGGGCCTTCCAGATAATACGGCAAGTCGGCAATTACGGCGACATCTACGACCGCAACTTAGGGCCAAGCACCCCCTTCGCACTTGACCGTGGCCCAAACAAAGCGTGGAACCTCGGCGAAGGCGGCGTACTCGCCTCGCCGCCCTTCAGGTGAAGGACGGATGGCAGCCAGGAGTAACGTGAGGGTTACTCGTCGTGAGGGGTGACCCTCGCGAACATGGCAGGCCATAGGCAGTAATACCAGTCACGAGTGTGGATGGGCGGGGCCGCGCCCACGACAACATCTTCACGGAACGGCTCTGGTGTTCGCTGAAGTATGAGGAGGTCTCTCTTCACGAGTATGGAAGTCCACGCGAAGCATGAATGAGAATCGCTCAGTACATGCACTTTTACCATCACGAACGTCCACACCAAGCGCTTGACTATCGTCGTCCCGCCGCGGCTCCATGACAAAGCGTGGCAACTAACGCACTGCGTTAGTTGCCACGCTTTGTCATGCCTTCTTTCAGCGCAGGGTACGTAGCGGCATTGAAATCGTGATGTGAGGGTTTCTGTTTACGCCTTTGTAACGCCCTAAACCGCTTGTCTCAAACGTTAGCTATAGTACTTTCTGACAATAGCTATACTACTTTCTGTCAACGAGCACGTCCTAACGTGGAGCGGGCGACGCGACTCGAACGCGCGACCATCTGCTTGGAAGGCAGATGCTCTACCACTGAGCTACGCCCGCATGTCTATGCCAGACTCTACCATAGCTAGGCTAACTGCGCAAGCCAGCGTAGTCACCAAGCCCCACCTCCGATGGGGCGCGGGGGCATGGCCCAATACGTTTCAAATAAGACCTCACAGGTCTGCTGCAAAGACCTGTGAGGTCTATGCTCTCCCTTATTTGAAAGGTATTGGGGCATGGCCCCCGAAAACTCCTCTCCAGGGAGGTTTTCGGGCCATGTCCCCCTTTTTCAGACCCGCACAAAGGCCGACATGATCACAATATCATGCAAGTTACCATCGCGATCAATTGCATGGCGCGCTAGTTGCCCCTCCACCGCAAAACCTAAGCGGCTAAAGATAGCTTGGCCGGCATTCAGGGCCGCTAACATGTCCACCGTCACCTTGGTTGCGCCCATATCGCGCGCCTCTTCTACTATCGCGTGCGCTAGTTGCATGCCCAAACCGCTCCGCCGATACTCGGGCTGCACAATCAGCCGGATGTTGGCTACATGGTTCGACCAGCCGGGCATGCGTTGTGCTGCCGTGTAGCCCACAATGGTGCCCGTCTTGGTGGTCGCAACAAGTTGACACCAGTTCTCGGCATGAGCCGCGTTAGCAAGGCGTGTGATCAACTCAGGATGGGAAAAATCATCTTCGAGATATAGGAGGTCGTTTTTTGGCAACGATTGGCCAAAGGTTGCCAGTGCATCCCAGTCAGTTTCGCGCAGATTGCGAATAACAACGGATCGCCCGTCTTTGAGCGCGACATTGCCTAGCGCACCGATGCGTTGGGCCATGCTGGTACCTCCTGTTGAACAGCGGAGGTTCCGCTGTGAATGATTTTCGCTGGAATACTTTGCTCTGTGAACTGTACCAACAATAGTTACAGCGGAGTTACTTTGGTTGTTAAATGTTTCGTTAGGATGAAAATTTTTCTACTTGAGCGTTAGCAAAAGTTGTGGGTTTGTGCCCCTATGGGCGTTGCGTTTAGGGCTGCCGCCCTAACATTCTCGTTCTTCGGGGGCCATGCCCCAATACCTTTCAAATAAGGGAGAGCATAGACCTCAC
>RSAS01000526.1 GCA_003934145.1 Candidatus Viridilinea halotolerans
GGGAGGCGAAGCCTCCCCCGAACCCCCACCGGAGGTGACTTTGACGTAGCCCTACTTTGGCGGTACAGTCGTGTCAAAGGCATTGGGACTGCGCCCATGCGCCCTGCCGGGCAGTGGGATGCTGCGAGGGGGAACCACGTTCCCGCGCGCACCCTTCCTACGCCTTGGCGTAAGCCCCTAGACCAAAAAGACGCGATAAGCCGGGTTGTCGCTCTCGTCGGCGTGGCGATAGCCCAACCGCTCCAACGAGGTATGAAAGCGGTCGAGATCAGCATCAGGCACTTGGATGCCCGCCAGCACGCGGCCATGGGCGCTGCCGTGGTTGCGGTAGTGGAAGAGGCTGATATTCCACGACTCATCGAGCGATTCGAGGAACTGCAAGAGTGCGCCAGGCCGTTCGGGGAACGCAAAGCTATGCAGACGCTCATGCAGCGCTTCGGGGGCGCGTCCGCCCACCATATGGCGCACATGGAGGATTGCCGCCTCGTTGTTGGTCATATCGAGCACTTCATAGCCCTCATCCGCCAACTTGGTCATGATCGCCGTGCGCTCATCGGGATGGGCCAGTTCCACGCCGACAAAGATGCGTGCATCGGGGCGCGGCGCGTAGCGATAGTTGAACTCGGTGATGTTGTAACGCCCCAGATCGCGGCAGAAGCGCTTAAACGCCCCTGGCCGCTCCGGGATCGTCACCGCCAAAAGCGTCTCGCGCTGCTCGCCAATCTCCGAGCGCTCGACGACATGGCGCAAGCGGCCAAAGTTCATATTGGCGCCGCAGGTCAAGGCAACCAACTGCTCGCCGACGATGCCGCGCTCGGCCACGTAGCGCTTGAGGCCAGCCAGGGCCAAAGCGCCGGCGGGCTCTTGAATCGCCCGCGCATCATCAAAAATATCCTTGATCGCCGCACAGACCTCGTCGGTACTCACCCGTATAATCTCGTCCACATACTGCTGCACCAGCGCAAACGTATGTTCACCGACGCGGCGCACGGCGACACCATCAACAAAGATGCCCACCTGCGGCAAGGTCACCCGCTCGCCCGCCGCAACACTCTGGTACATCGCATCGGCATCATCGGGCTCGACGCCAATAATCTGGATCTTCGGATTGATACTCTTCAAAAAGACGGCGATACCGGCAATCAAGCCCCCGCCGCCAATCGGCACAAAGACACGATAGCGGCCCGTGCGCATCTGGCGCGAAAGCTCGAGGCCAATCGTTCCTTGGCCGGCAATCACCAGCGGATCGTCGTAGGGATGCACAAAGGTCAGCCCCAGATTCGCTTGGATGGCATAGGCGTGCGCTTCGGCATCACTATAACTATCGCCAAAAAGGATCACTTCGGCATTCCGTGCGCGGCAGGCATTGACCTTAATCTCCGGCGTCGTCACCGGCATGACAATCACCGTACGCACATTGAGGCGCTGGCCAGAGAAGGCGACCCCCTGGGCGTGGTTGCCCGCCGATGCAGCAATGACCCCCCGCGAACGCTCCTCCGCCGTCATGTGGGCCATGCGATTGTAGGCACCACGCAACTTAAACGAAAAGATCGGTTGCAGATCTTCGCGCTTCAAAAAGACCTCATTACCCAAGCGGCCCGTCAGTCCCGCCGCCGCCTGCAGCGGCGTCTCTACGGCCACATCATAGACCCGACTCGTCAAGATTCGCTGGAGATACGCTACGTTCACAAGAAGATTCCTGATTTTTTAGTGGAGAAGGAAATGCGCGGGAACCAGGTTCCCGCGCATTCCCCTGCCGTCCGGCGGGGTGGGTGGGGTTCCATCCCCTAGCCCCTCCCCTCCTCGCTTTTTTGCGACAAGGCGCTCGCCTCGCTAGGCAATGCCACTTTGGCATAGACAGCAGCCAGGGGCAACGTACACTGAATGGTTGCCAAGTGAACCACCGCTGCTTGGCCTTGCGCCTCACGCAGCACCCATGCATCACCCTCGTGACGGTGATAGTGTTCGATACGCCAACTATCCTGGGCAATCAATACGTAGACTTGCAACGTTTCAATTGTGCGATAGTGCTGAAACTTCATGCCGCGATCATACCGCTCGGTTGAGGGGGATAAGACCTCAATAATGACTGTCGGATTGAGTAGCGTACGACGCGAATCCTCCAGAAACTGAGCCTGACCACACACCACCGTCACATCAGGATAGGTATGCAGCCCCGTCGCCACCACCTTGACGCGCTGATCGCTGGTATAGACGCGACATGGACGCTGGCTCAACTGGTTGTGCAGTGCCGCGAATGTATTTCCCGCCAAGAGATTGTGCGTCTCGGTACCACCAGTCATGGCATAAATTTCGCCCTGGTAATACTCGTGGCGCTCACTGCTTGCCTGCTCAAAGGCGAGGTATGCCTCTTCAGAGAGGTAGGTTTTGGCTGGTACGATCATAGGTGGTTTCTAACCGATTGGGTGGAACGACGTTCGTTTCATGGGGCGAGTCTACCACGCTCCCCCACCTTGCACAAGTGTGGTAAGCTGTAATGTCAGTGACGAGTGACGAGTGACGAGTGACGAGCAGAGTCTACCGCTTTCTGATACGCTCACCCTGACCCCTGACCCCTGACCCCTGACCCCTAAACCCTAAACCCTAAACCCTTTGGTACAATAGATGCACCGTCTCCTGATTCTCCTCCTCCTCCCGCTGCTCACGGCGGCAACGTTGGTACCGGTGGCATCCCCTGCGCCGGCGGCTAGCCCCGTGCGTACGCCGGTTAGTGCGCCTGTCTTTGGCCTCAATTCCCACCTAGCGACGCGCTACCCCGATCCGGCGACGATGGATGTTCCCGCTGAGTTGCTCACTGAACTTGGGGTGACCTGGGCGCGCGAGGATTTCCATTGGCACCGCGTCCAGCCGCGCCCCGCTATGTGGGATTGGACCTTTACCGATGCGGCGATGCGCGCTATTCTCAGCCGCGATGTGCAAGTGCTGGGCGTACTTGGCCCCTCGGTCGGCTGGGCGACGCCGCACAGTGGCGACCCCGCTAACGATGTCTCTTACTACGCCCCCAACCCCGATGCCTTCGTGCAGTATGCCCGTGGCGTGGTAACGCGCTATCGCCGTTATGTCAAGCATTGGGAGATCTGGAACGAGCCCGATCACCCCTACTTTTGGCGACCAAACCCCGATGTGGCGGCCTATACGCGTATGCTCATCCAGACCGCCGCGATGATCCGTGAGGTTGATCCCGAAGCGAAAATTCTGCTCGGTGGCATCAACCCCTACGATACGACCTTTTTGCGCGGCGTGGCCGAGTATGGCGGCTGGAACAGTTTTGACATTCTCGCCATTCACCCTTATGTCAACCCCTACAGCCCGGAGCATGGCAATCTCGCCGCTGCCGCCGATGGGGTGCGTGCGCTGATGAGTCGTTACGGCCAAAAGCCGATCTGGGCCACCGAGGTGGGTTGGGCCAGCGGCCCCGGTGACCGTGATACTGGCCAGACGGCCAATGAGCAGAACCAGGCCGACTATCTTGTGCGTGCCAACCTGATGCTCTGGGAGGCTGGCATTGAGAAGATCTTCTGGTACACCTTCAAGGACGATCCGAGCAATCCTTACGGCCTCGTGCGCCTCGGGAGCGGGCGCACCGACTATGCGCGGCAACACCTGAAGCCCGCCTTTTTTGCGTTGCGTACCATCAACCAGCAGATGGCTGGTGTAAACTATGTAGAACGGCGCGATCTCTTCACCGAACAGGTGTTGGTGAATTTTGCCGATCTGCAAAACTGGCGGCGCACCAGCCAACCCAATGGCACGCTGCGCCCCAGCACCCGCTCGCGCGCCTACGGCCAAGCGGCAGAATTGAGCTACAGCTTCACCACCCGCGAAAACGACTACGTCGTCTTTGAGCGCAATCCGCCGATTCCCATTCCTGGCCAGCCCTACGCGATTGGCGCCTGGCTCTATGGCGATGGCAGTACCCACGGCTTCAAGGTCTGGCTGCGCGACGCGCAGGGCGAGGTGCTGCAATTTGTCCTTGGCCCCGTTGGCGCGCCCGGCTGGCACTTCATCCAGACCGCCCTCGGCGGCGAGGTGGAGCCGGGCAACGTTATCGTCCCCGTGCCCGGCGGCAATCGCCGTCTCGACTTCCCGGCTACGTTACAAGCGATTGTTCTGGATGACATGGTAGACAGCTTCGTCGGCGACGGTGTCATTTGGATTGACGATATTCGCGCCATCAACGGCCACGAGATCTACGACCTGCGCCTCGTGCGCGGCAACGAAGCCCTCGACATCCTCTGGTCGCCGCCGGGCGCACGGGCCAATTTGGCTACCACCAGCCGCACGGCGACGCTGATTGATCGCGACGGCAACCAGAGTTCCCTGGCTGCCGAACAGGGGCGCTTGCGCGTCAATCTTGGTTCGGCGCCGGTCTATTTGTGGCACCGGCGGTGAGGCAAAGTCGCTGGCCCGTTGACTGAGCTTGCCGCAACCAGCGGCCCGCGCCCAAGGCTTATGCCGTTTACGATTGAACATGCCGCATTGCCATGAGGCAAACCTTACTTGCCACTCGTCACTCATCACTCGTAACTGCTATGAGGCAAACCTTACTTGCCACTCGTCACTCATCACTCGTAACTGCTATTATGCGCTCCACAAGCCACGGATAGACGATGGGGATGCCATTTCAAGCTCTTCCAGCAGGCGACGGTAGCCGCCGCTGGTGGCAATGGCGCGGGCGGCTTCGCGGGTCGCTTGCGCGGCGTCTGGCGGCAGCAAAGGGGCAAGCCAGATGCGAATCTGCGCGGCGAGATAGTGGGTGCCAATGCTGTCGGCGAGGCTGAGGGCGCTCTGTAGGCGTGCGCGGGCTTGCGTGCGTTCGCCGCGTGCGCAGGCTACGCGCCCCAGATTGGCCCCTAGCCCGGCGATGCGCTCTGGGAGGCTAAGTTGCTCGGCGAGGGTGAGACCAGTTTGAAAGGACGTTTCCGCTGGCGCAAGTGCGCCCTGCGCTAGGGCGATTTCGCCTGCGGTAGAGTGCAGGTAGGGCAGCAGGCCCAAGACGCCGTGTTGGCTGGCGAGGGCCAGACCCGCTTCCGCGTGGCACGTCGCTGCCGCAAGATCGCCCATGAGCAGCAGGTGGTAAGCAAGGTTGTTGCGCGCCAGAATGCGCCACGTGAGCGCCCCGTCGAGGGTGTGGAGGTGGGGATCATTGAGCCCATCGGCGACGGTGAGCGCCTCTTGGTAAGTGGCAATGGCGCGTGGCAGATCGCCCTGCTGCGCGGCGACACCGCCGAGTTCAAAGTAGACCTGGGCGAGCGCCACGGGATCGGGTGGAACGAGGTTGGCAAGGATGCGTTCAGCTTCGCGCAGGCGCAAGGCCGCCTCGGGCAGTTTGGTGCCCGCCAACGAGAGGGCGGTGCCCCAGCGAAAGAGCGCCCGCGCCTGTTCGTGCGGCGTGCCACTGCGCGCCACGTCGCGCACGAGGCCGATCACGTCGTCGTAACGAGCGAGGGGCACTAAGACGCTGGCGAGGCTCAGACGGGCGCGGTTGTTTTCTCTGGCATCGCTGGCGCAAGCAAGCGCCTCGTGCAGGCGCGCTGCCGCTTGGGGGCTGGCCCCGCGCTGGTGCAACGCCTCGCCCAAGGCGAGCAGCAGCGCGAAACGTTGCGTGGCAGGCGTGCCATTGAGTGCCTGCTCATAAAAAGCAACCGCTTCGGCCCAAGCAGCCACCGCCGCCGCACGCTCTCCGGCGCATAGCGCATAGGTGGCCGCCCGCTCGTGCGCCCCCCCAGCGGCAAAGTGGGTCGCAATCAGCCCCGCAACCGCGTCGCGATCATGGCTGTGTAGCACTTCAAGCGCCTCGGCGACGCGGCGCTGTAACGCTTGGTGGCGCGGTAAACCTGCCTGGCGGTAGGCGACCTCCATGGTGAGACTGTGGTCAAAACTGAAACTGCCGTCGGGCTGCACTGTCACCAAACGGGCGGCGCGTAACTCGTCCAGCGCGTCGAGCGCGGTGCCCTCGGCGAGCGCGGCGGCGCGTTGGACGAGCGCAAAGGTGAAGGTGCGCCCCACCGCGACTGCGGCATCCAAGACGCGGCGAGCCGCATCCGAGAGGCGCACCAAACGCGCTGCGATCAGGCTGTAGACGGTGTGCGGCACGACCAGCTTGTTGTCGCTGGGCAGTTGCAACTGGCCGTCGTCGCTGAGCAGCTCCTGCTCGCGGGCATAACGCAACAGTTCACCGATAATGTAGGGGTTGCCTTCGGCGTTGTGGTGCAACCAGGCGGCCAGTGGAGCCGGATCGGTCGGACAGATCTGTTGAGCCAACGCCATACTCGCGGCGGGTGTGAGGCCCTGCAAGGCGATGCGCTCCACGCGCCCCTCACGGGTCAGCGTGGTGACCAGGGTGGCCACGGGGCTGTGCGCCTCCAGCGGGCGGGTGGTGAGCAGCAGGCGCAAGGGGTGGCCCGCAGCGCGGCGCAGGAGGTAGGCCAGCAGGCCCAGGCTGCTCGCGTCGGCCCAGTGGGCATCATCGAGCACGAGGTAGAACGGGGCGCGGGCGCTAAGCGCCAGCAGCAAACGCGTCACCCCTTCCCACAAACGCACCTCTTCGGCCTGGCCGCTTGGCACAAATTCAAGGCTGCTGGGGGCCAATTCGGGCAGCAAGCGCGCCGCCTCTTGCAACCAAATGGCTTCCAAATCCAAAGCATTACGTAAAGCAGGCCAGATGGCGGCAGTAACCAGCGTGCGCAGCGCCCCCACCAAAGCTTGGTAGGGCAGCTTCTGCTCAAGTTCGCGCCCATTGCCAACGAGCACCAACGCGCCCGCAGCCTCCGCCCGCCTGAGTAGCTCAAGCGCCAAGCGCGTCTTGCCGATCCCCGGTTCGCCCTCGATCAGCGCCAAGCGCCCGGCAGCAAGTGCCTGTTCGAGTTGGGCGAGTTCGGCGCTGCGCCCGGTGAAGGGTATGCTTTCAGGGTTTAGGGTTTGGGCTTCAGGGTTCATGAGCGCGTGCTTCGCCGCGCTTTGGCTTGGTACAGGCACAGGCACAGGCACAGGCTGTAACATACGTTCGCCCTCTTCTGCTGGCGGTTGCGGAGTAAGCAGAATGTGGGCTCTGCCCGCTACCGCAAGGTCTTGGGGCGGCGTCGGATGGCCCTCACCTTCGGCCCGTGGCTGACGAAGCCGATCGGCTTTCAGCCCATGGGCAACAGTGGGAAGAGAGAGAGCATCCAAAATCAGCGCATCATAGATCGCCTGGGTCTCACGCATGGGCGGGACGCCCAATTCGGCCTCGAGGCGTTCGCGCAGTTGCTCGTAGCGCCGAATGGCCCCGACGCGATCACCGGCGAGGTAGTGGAAACGCATGGCTTCGCGTTGCAGATCCTCTTGCAACGGGTCGCGTTGCAGCGCCAGTTCGAGGGCGCTCCATGCAGCGTGGTAGTCGTGGCGGGCGGCGGCAACATGGGCAAGGTGCGTGGCCCCACGGATGCAGAGCAAGTGGGCGCGTTCACGTTCGCCATCGAGCCAGTGGGCAAATTCCTCCGCAGCGGGCAGCGTAAAATCGGCCATGAAATCACCGTGCGCGGCGGTCAACAGCGCCGCCAAAGCGGACTCGTCGGGCGCGGGGGCCACGACCAGCGCCTGGAGGCTGCGGTAGTCCACGGCGACGGCGGGGTCGATCTGGAGCGCATCATCGCCCTGAAGCACCGGGCCGATGGTACGCCGAATGGCGTGCAGCGTGGTGCGCAAGAGTTGTTGGGCGCGGGGGCGCTCGTGGTCGGCCCACAAGAGCCTGAGCAGTTGCTCGCGGGTGATCGGGCCGCCTTGCGCCGCAAGGTAGAAGAGCAGCGCCCGCGCTTGGCGGCGCGGCAGCGCAACAGGGCCGGTCGCATCCAGGATTTGCGGCGGGCCGAGCAGGCGAATGGCGAGCATGAACCAATACCTTTCGGATAAGCGCAATAGAGCAAAAGTCACGCTGTCTGGGAGCGAGGGCGTCCCGCCCTCGTAGCAGCAATGAGGGCGGGACGCCCGCGCTCCCAGGATGGCTTGCGCCCTCACAGCGTGACTTTTGCGCTACTGCGAATAAGCTATTTGCCCCCCTCCCCCAGCCTCCCTCCTGCGGGGGGAGGCTGGGAGCTTTCGGGATACTGCTGGTTTATTCGATTCCCTGGTGGCGCGGCGTAGGGGCACGGCGCTGCCGTGCCCTCCCGCAGATTACCCATACATTTCATGGCAAAATCCTCTGTTCATGAACCCGCTTGCGGAAGAGGGGTGCAGATTGTGGTAATCTAAGACCGTATGAAGGAATTTCTGACCCATGCAAGCACAGCGGATCCTCCCTCTTTGTACCATACTTCTGTTTATCGTAATCGGCTTGCCGCCAAGGGCAGCGGCGACGCAGCCGCAACCACCGGGGCGACCGGGGCTGTTTGGGTTCAACATGTACATCACGGGGCGCGAGCGCTCCGCTGCGGAAGCGACGCAACTTGTCGCGCAGGCGCAGGCGCTAGGGGCGCGTTGGTCACGCGAGGAGATCTGTTGGGCCTGTTGGGGCCGCGATGAGGCCAAGCGCAGTGCGTGACCTATGCGCAGGCAATCAACCAGCCTGCGTATTGGTGCCAGCCGACGAATATGGACGCGTTTGACGACTGGGCCGGGCGCAGCGACGGCTACCGCGACGACCCCGGCTCGCCGCACATTGCGGTCTGGGAGATCTGGAACAAGCCAGATATGGAGGATACGTGGCTGCCCCAGCCCAATCCTGTCGCTTATGCCGAAACGAGGGCGGGACGTCCTCGCTCCCAGGCAACACTACTTTTGCGCTATTGCCTATTTCCTCAAGGAGAACGCTATGCCTCACCCCCTCTGGTCACCTACGCAAGCAAGCCAAGAAGCTTCCAACCTTTGGGCCTATATGACCTGGCTGCGCCAAACACGCGGTCTTGAATTTGTCAGTTACGATGCGGTTTGGCGTTGGTCAGTAGCGCATGTTGAAGATTTTTGGGCTTCAATTTGGGATTATTTTCAGATTCAAGCGGCCACGCCCTACCGTGAGGTCTTGGCCGAGCGGCGTATGCCTGGGGCGCAGTGGTTCAGCGGCGCGACGCTCAATTATGTGGAGCATGTCTTCCGCCAAGCCAACGCTGACCATCCGGCGCTGCTCTTTCAGGCCGAGCGCCACGCGCTGATGACGCTGAGTTGGGCCGAGTTGCGCGCCCAGGTGGCGGGGGTGGCGGCGACACTACGCGGGTTGGGGGTTGGCCCGGGCGACCGCGTGGTTGGCTACCTGCCCAACATTCCCCATGCGCTCGTCGCTTTCTTGGCGACGGCCAGCCTCGGCGCGATCTGGTCAAGTTGCTCGCCCGATTTTGGTAGCCCCAGTGTGATTGATCGCTTCCGCCAAATTGAGCCAAAGGTGCTGGTGACGGTGGATGGCTACAATTACGGCGGCAAGGCCCACGACCGGCGCACGACGGTGGCGGAAATTCAGACGGCCTTGCCCACCCTTCAGACCACCATCTTTATCCCCTACCTCGATCCCCAGGCTGCACCCGAGGGCTTGCAAGGAACCATTGTCAGTTGGGCCAGCGCCTTGAACACGTCAGGCGAACTCCATTGCGTCCCGGTGCCCTTCGACCATCCGCTCTGGGTACTCTATTCCTCCGGCACGACCGGCCTGCCCAAGCCGATTGTGCAGAGCCATGGCGGAATTCTCATTCAGCATCTGAAAGAGTTGAGCCTGCATCTCGACCTCAAGCGCGGCGAACGTTTCTTCTGGTTCACCACGACCGGCTGGATGATGTGGAATCTGCTCGTGGGCGGGTTGCTCGTGGGCAGCACCATCGTGCTCTACGACGGCAGCCCCGGCCACCCCGATATGGGTGTCCTCTGGCAACTGGCCGCAGCGGCGGGTATCACCTTCTTTGGCACCAGCGCGGGCTACCTGACGGCGCTCATGAAGAGCGAGGTGCTGCCGGGGCAGCAGTACGATCTCAGCCGCCTCAAGGGTCTCGGCTCCACCGGCTCACCCCTGCCGCCCGAAGGTTTTGCCTGGGCCTACGCGAAGATCAAGGCCGACCTCTGGCTCGCCTCGATCAGCGGCGGCACCGACATCTGCGGCTGCTTTGTGGCCGGCACGCCCCTCCTGCCCGTCTACAGTGGCGAAATCCAGTGTCGCGCCCTGGGCGTAGACGTGCAGGCGCTCGACACGGATGGCAATCAAGTGTTTGGCACCATGGGCGAACTGGTGGTCGCCACACCCATGCCTTCGATGCCGATCTATTTTTGGAACGATCCCGATGGACGACGCTATCGCGAGAGCTACTTTGAACTCTATCCGGGCAAATGGCGCCACGGCGATTGGATTGTGATCAACGAACGCGGCGGCGTGGTCATCTACGGGCGTTCCGACAGTACGATCAACCGCCAAGGGGTGCGTATGGGATCGAGCGAGATCTACCGGGTGGTCGAAGCACTGCCCGAAGTGCTCGACAGCCTCGTGATTGATCTTGAAGGACTTGGCGGGGCCTCTTACATGCCGCTCTTCGTGGTACTACGCGCCGGACTGGATTTGGATGCCGCCATCACGCAAAAGATCAAGCAAGCGATTCGCACGGCCCTTTCGCCGCGTCACGTCCCCGACGAGATCTTCGCCATCCCCGACGTACCACGCACGCTCAGCGGCAAAAAGTTGGAGGTGCCGGTGAAGAAGATCCTCATGGGCGTACCCGTTGCGCAAGCCGCCAACCCCGACTCGCTCAAGAACCCGGAATTGTTGCCCTTCTTCGTGGCGTTGGCGGAACGGTTGGGGCACAGCGGGGGGGCGTGAGGAGGCGTGGGGCGTGAGGCACGTCCTCGCGTCCTCGCGTCCTCGCGCCCTCGCGTCCTCGCGCCCTCGCGTCCTCGCGCCCTCGCGTCCTCGCGCCCTCGCG
>RSAS01000803.1 GCA_003934145.1 Candidatus Viridilinea halotolerans
CGCGTCCTCGCGTCCTCGCGTCCTCGCGTCCTCGCGTCCTCGCGTCCTCGCGTCCCGTGTCCCCGCCTCTCGCCCCTACCGCCACACACTAAAATAGACACTCACCCGCGCCCCGCTCTCCAGTCCGCGCATGTGGACACCATAGACTCCCGCCAGCGCATCCTCTGGCGTCCAGAAGATCTTTTCGGTTGTCACACCGATCTGCCCCAGCGCATCAGCCTGATCGCCAAAAGGCATCAGCACATAGCCGCCATCCGGCTCGGTGATCCACTGCTCCACCAGTTCGTTGGGGCGCAAGCCATAGCCGGCGACGCGCACTTGCATATTGGGATTGACATCCGCTGGCGTGGCGTCACCATTCATGTTCGCTGGCCGTGGTGTGCCTGGTCCGGCAATGTAGGCGCGGGTAAGGCGAAAGTTAGCAGCGGCAATAACTTGGGTTGTTCGTCCTTGCAGCACCGCCGTATAGTCGCCTTCGGGCATATCGGTGGTGGCAAACGCAATGCTGGCCACGTCAGCCTCGCGCTCGAGCAGTGCCAAATCAAGCGGTATGCTCTCGTTTTGCGCATTGGTCAGCCACGCATCAATCGGCTCATTGGGATCGAAGCCAGCGCCGTAGAGGTAGAATGCCGTGTCGGGCGGTGCGGCGATGGGAATGATAAAGACATCCCCTTGGGCGGGCAGTTGGTCGTGGATCATCTCGCCCAACGGCGAGGCTGGGGTGCTGGCCGGCGGCGGCGATGGCGGCGGCGGCGGTGGCCCACCGGGGGCCAAGCGGCGTCCCAAGTTGCTAATCAGCACACGCTGGCCAGGCGGAAGCTCAGGCCAATACTCGAAGCGGGCCTTCTCGAAGTACTGGACGGTGTGCCACTGGCCGTCCTCCAGCACCTCTTGGATCTCTTCGCTAATTGGGTAGCCAAAAATACGCTCCGCGCCGCGCGTCTCCCAAATTTCTTTGAAGCCAAATTTGATAATGTGCTGCGTCTGGGGAATATAGCGGAAATCGGCTGAATCTTCAATCGGTGGCACCTTGGGGAAGACGCGGCCCTGGGTAAATTCGGTGCCGAGGTTGCCCAATTCGACGCGCCATTGATCGCCGCTGCCCACAAGTTCAAAGCGCGCCCGTTCAAACCACTGAACAGTGCGTCCATCAGGAAGTTGGTATTCCGCCGTAATTGGGTAGCCAAAGTTAGCAGTCGCCCCGTTGAGTTCCCAGAAGAGGCGGAAGAGACCGCCCAGCGTTTGGTCTGTTTCGGGAAAGTAGCGCGTGTCACTCTGGGCGCGCGCCGGTAGCGCGACGAGCAGTAGCGTGCTCAGGAGCATGAGCGCCAAAAGGCGCTTTAGGGCCGTCAAACGGTGGGGCATGGGTGTTACCTCCATACTTAAGGATACAGGCTACAATTGTAACGCTGTTTTGCGCCACCTCCGGTGGGGGTTTGGGGGCTTGGCCCCCACAAACAACCAAAATCTCGCTCCTCGGAAGGGCGAAGCCCCTCCGTACCTTCCTGCCAATATTCGCTATCCATCCCTAAATTACACCACCAAGCGACTCAACACATCGTCGGGCACAAGGACACGCAATTCAGGGTAGGCTTCAATAATCCGTGCAATATCGGCAAGATCCTTCTGTCGTTTGCTGGCCCGGCGTGTACCATCCTGGGCCGCCCAGATTTTGCCTTGGAGCAGATCCGTTAAACTAGCTACTGGTAACTGCATTCCCAGTACTTCGCGGCGGCTGGCCCGCTCGACAAAGCTAAAGTAGCACGCATCGGTCTGAAACTGGATGCGTAAGGCTGAACCGGCTAGCTCGAGGTTTAAGCTGTGGGGAAAGCGCTGCAATGTTGCGCCAACGGGCAGCAGTGATGCTAGGCGCTCAAGATCAGTCGCAGCCACCACAAGATCGAGGTCTAAGCTGACCAAAGGGGCTACATAGGCATTGACCGCTTGCCCGTCGATGAGACAGTAGCGCAATTGTGCATGCTCCAGCATGGCAATGAAATCTTCAAGTACGCTACTACTATCCATTGTAATTGCTTTCCAGAATTCGAGTGTTTGCATAAAGTATACTATGATTTTTAGATACTGTTGCTGGAACTTCAGGATTGGCGGGGTGCTTTTCGGGGGCTTGGCCCCTTCAAAGGGTCTCACCTGTTATGGGAAGGGCTTCCCAATGCGGTAAAAC
>RSAS01000740.1 GCA_003934145.1 Candidatus Viridilinea halotolerans
CCTGTCCGGCGGGGTTGTAGGGCACCGCCCTACAGATTCCAGTCACACCCAAAAGCAACAAACATGAGCTTTTCAGAGACGGCTGTGCCGCCCCCGTACCCCTCACACCCGTGCGGGCACACGATTGCCCGCCTCCTCAATCGCTCGCTGTACATTGACGGTGAGCAGGATGAGCAACCCGGCAATGAAAAAGACCATCAGTGAGACAAGGGCAATGCGGTAACTGGCGGTCAGTTGGTAGGCCAAGCCAAAAAAGAGCGGCGCCAACCAACTCGTCCCGCGTTCGCCAATCTCGTAGATGCTAAAATATTCCGCCTCCTGCCCCTCTGGGATCATCTGCGAGAAGAGCGAACGGCTAAGCGCTTGGCTCCCCCCCAACACCACAGCGATCACGGCGGCCAGCAGGAAGAACTGTGCGGGTACGCCCGCCGGCATGAAGTAGCCATAGATCACCACCAGTGTCCAGATCACTAAGCTGATCAGAATAGCCCGTTTGGCCCCGATACGCTGCGCCATCCAGCCAAAGAGCAGCGCACCGCCAAAGGCCACAAACTGCACCATCAGAATCGAGGGAATAAGCACACTCTGCGGCAGACCGAGCTCTTCGGCACCAAAGAGGGCCGAGAGGGCGATCACCGCCTGAATTCCATCATTGTAGAGCAGATAGGCCAGTAAAAAGAGCAACGTATGCGGGTAGTTGCGCATCTGCTTGAAGGTGTGGGCCAACTGCTTAAAGCCAACCGTCAGGTAGCGTTCGCCGGGTGGCAACTTGCGCACCGTCCCCCGTGTGCGCAACGTGGCCAGCGGAATCAGCGCAAAGATAGCCCACCACATCCCCGCCGAGGCGAGGCTAATGCGCACCGCCATGCTCTCGCTAAGACCCAGCGCTCCCGCGTTGTTGAAGAGCAACAAGTTGAGCAATAAGAGCAGACCACCACCCAAGTAGCCCAAAGCCCACCCCCGCGATGAAGCCGCATCGCGTTTGTCGGGGCTGGCGATTTCGGGCAAAAAGGCGTTGTAGAAGACAATCGAAGCCCCAAAGGTGAGGTTGGCCAAAACAAAAAGTCCACCACCCAACAGGTAATTATCGCCCTGCACAAAATACAACCCCATGGTCGCCAAGGCACCGATATAGGCAAAAACGCCCATCAACAGCTTTTTGGCCCGCGAATAGTCGGCAATTGCGCCCATAATGGGCAAAAAGAGCACCTGCATCAGCACCGAGAGCGAAACCATATAGGCAAAAAACGATCCTGCTGCCAGCGGGATGCCCAACGGATAGACCAAACCCTCGCTATCGGCAGCCGCCCGCGCCACCGACGTCAAATACGGCCCCAAAAAGACCGTCACCACCGTGGTCGAAAAGGCCGAATTGGCCCAATCGTAGAAATACCAACCGACCAACTCGCGGCGATCATCAATGGGATGGCTTTCAGTCATGGTCTGTCCTTTATTTGAGAAGGATCTGGGGGAACCAAGTTCCCATAGACATGGTTCGTAACCAAGTTACGCTTTTTGCCGCTACCGCGGCGGAGTTTAAGCGGAGCATGGGTTCCAGGCGCGTTACCCGAAGAACTATAGCACACGCAGGACGTCATCCTCTCCGAGCCCATCCCTGCAAGATTCTTTAATGGTAACGCACAATCAACACGACATAAAATCCTTGACGCGCCTATAGCGCGTTGCTATAATGCCTGTACCCCGTGTCGCCCTAGAACCAGTTGGTGGGGTAAGCCCCACATACCACCGCAGCTTCTTTTTTTATTGCGTGCTGGCGACGCCGCCGCTTTAGATGACGTCCAAGCGCAGTAGCTGACGATTACGAAACTGCACATTAGCAATCTCCGCCCGTCGGCTCCGCTCTCGCTCCACGCTTTCATTGCACAGCCTCGAACCGAGCCGCGAGGCGGCTAGGCTGCCCTCGCGTGCCTGACGCCATAGCACCTTACGCCTTCCGGCAGTGATCGGGGGAGGCACTACCTCCCCGGAAGAAAAAAGACACCATGGGGTAACACAGCGCATACGCATAAACGTAAGCCTCTGGCATGCCTGTCGGCGGGAGTACGGGGCCAAGAGGCCCCATACGCATGAACGTAAGCCTCTGGTGGGCCTTCCGGCGGGGGTGCGGGCTTGCCCTGAGCTTAGTCGAAGGGGCATGGCCCCCGAAAAATTTCCCCTTC
>RSAS01000962.1:0-8584 GCA_003934145.1 Candidatus Viridilinea halotolerans
GGGCCATTACGTGGCATCCCCATCGCCTATCCGTGTCTTGCGGAGCAAATGTTCTGTCCACCGCCTCTCCCGCTTGCAGGAGAGGCGGTGCCCGGTTGGTGAGCCTGTCGAACCAGGGCTTGCCGAAGTGGGCCAGAGGATGAGGGCCATTTCAGTCCATCCCCATCACGAATCCATATCCACCAAAAGGTACACCATGCCAACCACAACTATCCCCACCCTGCTCGACCTGTACAAGGTTGATCAGGCTCACGCCCGCCAAGTTGCCGATCTCAGCCTCGCACTCTTTGATACGGTCGCGGAGCGCTACCGCCTTGCTCCGGCGCAACGCCGTCTGTTGGAACTTGGAGCGTTGCTGCACAACCTCGGCCTCACCACCGATCCGCCCGATCACCATATTGTGGGCCGCGATCTGGTGTTGCGCCACCAAATCGCCGATTTGAGCCAGCGCGAACAACAGATGGTGGCCTGCCTGGTCGCCTTTCACCGCAAACGGGTGCGCCCTAGCCTAGAACCGGCCTTCCTCGCCCTAGGCGAACAGGCACAACATGAAGCGTTGCAACTGGCCGCGATCCTGCGCGTCGCCGATGGCCTCGATTACCACCACACCCAAACGACACACCTGCTCGCGGTAGAGCCAAGCGGCAAGACGCTTACACTGATGCTTGATGGCCCCAGCGCCGCTGCTGATGGCGCACGCGGCGTGGCAAAAGCCGACCTGTGGCGCAAAATCTTTGGCGAAACGATCACAGCCGTTAGCGCACAAGCAACCGATGCCGCGAGTCTTACCGCGCCTCCGGTGGTGCCTCTGCCGACGACAGATGCGCCGGCTACACCGCACGGCAAGCATGCAGCACTTGGTCAGACTGAGAAGTTGCAAACTGAACCGAGTGCCACAACTCACCTGGACGACGCGGCGGAAGAGCGTAACGAGGATACCGAGCAAACCGACGCGACCGACGCGGCCCACTTAGACGACACGGCGGAAGAGAGCAGCGAGGATAGCGAGCATGCTGCCGAGGAAATCGTCCTGCTTGCCCCCTGGTACGCCGCCTCTGCCGTGCCCCTTGCCGAGTTGGGGCGCGTCCTGTTGCGCCGCCACCTGCGCCGCTTGCGTATGGCCGAGCGCGATGTACGCGCCGATAAGGATATCCTCGCTATTCATGCGCTGCGCGTCGCCACCCGCCGTCTGCGCTCGACGCTCCGCCTGCTCGCGCCGGTCTACAGCGGCGGCGACATGCGCACACTAACGCGGGGCGTTGGGCGCATTGGGCGGGCGGCAGGGGCCGTGCGCGACCGCGATGTCCTCTTAGCCGACCTAGAGGCCCGTGCCCCGGCCATGCCCTCCCCCTTGGGTGAAGCCGTTACGGCGTTGCGCACCGCCCTGAGCAACGAACGGCAGGCAGCCCACGCGGCTTTGCTTACCTTCCTCGACAGCCGCCGCTACCAGAAGTTCATCCGCCGCTTCGCCAAGGACATGAACAGCCTTGATCAATGGGACAACGACCTGCGCGTGCGCGATCTAGGCGGCAGCACCATCTGGCAACACTACGAAGCGCTGCGCGCCTATGATCGTGAAGGGCTACCCGTGGAAGACATCGAAACGCTGCACCTGATGCGCATTGAGGGCAAACGCATGCGCTATGTGCTGGAACTCTTCACCGACACGCTCAGTAGCCACACCCATGCCGTAGTCGCACCGCTCGTAACCCTACAAGACCAACTCGGCATCCTCAACGACATTGCCGTCGCCAGTGGACTGCTGGCCGCTCACGCCCGCGCCGCCGCCACCGGCCCCGCCGTGAAGGCGTACCTTGCCCTGCGCGACGAACAGGCGGCGCAAGTGCTTGAGGCGCTACCCGCCTGTTGGCAGCAAGTGGCCAACGAGCAGTATCGGCGGGGCTTGGCCGAACTACTGGTACAGTTGTAGCCCTACGGGAAGGAAGTTCGGGGGCGTAGCCCTCGAGAAATCCCCCCGTGTGGCGGGGGATCGGGGGCCAGGCCCCCGATCCCTGTTTTTTGTTCCGTTTTGGCGGCTTCGCCGCCAAAACGGAACAAAAAACACCCCCCCGCCGGGGGCTAACGTAATGCGCATGGGGCTTGGCCCCCGCATCCCCCCCACCAAACGGTAAAGCCGATCGCCGCAAGGCGAAACCTTCCCTAAGGGAAAGGGGGGGCGCGGGAACCAGGTTCCCGCGCCCCCCCTTTCCCTTGGCGGCGAAGCCACCAAAAAGTAACAAAAAATTACCCCAACGGCTTGCCCAGCCACGCAGCATAACAATCCGCAAAGCGCCCCTCGGCCAGCGCTTGGCGCACTTCAGCCATTAGATTGAGCAGGAAGGCGACATTGTGCAGGCTGAGCAGACGAATGGCGAGCAACTCTTTGGCACGGTAGAGATAGTGAATATAGGCACGCGAAAAGGTGCGACAGGTGTAGCAGGGGCAATCGGACTGCAACGGGCCATCGTCCTCGCGCAGAGCGGCATTGCTCACATTGAGTTTCCAGCGGCGGGCGGGATCGCGTACCAGAGCGGTACCGTGGCGACCTAAGCGCGTCGGGCTCACGCAGTCGAACATATCAATGCCGCGCGCAACTCCTTCAAACAGATCGTCCACATCGCCCACACCGAGCAGATGGCGCGCCAGGTTTTCGGGCAGATGGGGGACAGTCATGGCCACGACGTCGTACATCTGGGGCTTATCGGCACCCAAAGAGCCACCGATGCAGATGCCATCGAAGCCCATGCTGCTAATGTGTTCGGCACTGGCTTGGCGCAACGCGGGAAAGACGCCGCCATGCACAATCCCAAAGAGCAGTTGGTCGCGATTGGGCAATGTAGCGCGTGGGCGCTCGTGGTGGGCCGCGAGGCAACGGGCAGCCCAGCGATGGGTGCGCTCCATACTCTGCGCGGTATAGTCATAACCCGCGCGGAAGGGCGGCAGTTCATCGAAACAGACCATAATATCGGCCCCGATGCCGTGCTGCACCTGGATCGAGCGTTCCGGCGTAAAGACATGACGCGAGCCATCGAGATAACTCTTAAAAATTACCGCATCTTCGGTAACGCGCACCATATCGGTGAGGCGCTCGGCGTGCTGCGGGCGACGCCCCTTAATCTCATCGGCGATCCCACCATAGACCAACGAAAAGACCTGAAAGCCACCACTATCGGTGAGTATCGGGCCATCCCAGGCCATAAAATGATGGAGACCACCACGGCGAGCGATCAACTCATGGCCTGGTTGCAGGTAAAGGTGGTAGGTATTACCCAGAATAATCTGCGCACCGTGATCGCGCAGTTCATGCGGCGTCAGACTCTTCACCGTCCCCCGCGTCCCCACAGGCATAAAGACCGGCGTCATCACGGGGCCATGGGCCGTCGTAACAACGCCAGCGCGGGCGCACGAAGCGGAATCGCGGGCGGTAATCTGGAAGGCAGGGGGCATAAGATTCCTTTGTGAGGCGAAGAGACGTGAGGCGAAGAGACGTGAGGCGAGGATGCGAGAAGGCGTCCTCGCGTCCTCGCGTCCTCGCGTCTTCGCCTCCTCGCCTCCTCGCCTCCTCGCCTCCTCGCCTCTCCTACGGACGCCGTTCAATAAAGATCGGCGCGAAGCCCACATCCACCACCCATTCAGACGCCGTAAACTGGGTCGTCAGAGTACGCCCATCAAGCGTAGTCGCACGAGTGAAGGTTCCTTGGGGCCCACGCACCTGGCTCGTACCCACAGAACGCCGCCAGAGCACATCAACCACCGTCGGCCCCTGATCAAAACGATACGCCTCAATGTCAGGGCCATAATTAACGGCATAGACACGGCGGTAAGGCGCTGTCGTGGCAATCATATGCTTATAGGCAATGAAAGCGGGGCGCGGCTGTTGCTGAGCGTCGAGCAGACCTGAATTGCACCAACCAGAACCGTTGAGCGTATACCAGGCCATCATGCCGACATTGTGCGATGCAGCACGCGCCATGATGCGTACAATGTGGCTTGCTTGGGTCGTAAACAGATCGGCTGTGGGCACGGCACATGCACCACCGGCCAGACCAAAAGGCATGGTCGTCTCATTGATCCAGATCGGTTTATTGAGCCCATAGCGTGCCGTTGTCTCGCGGGTAAAGCGTGTCTTGCCAATAATCCAACCGCCCAGATCGTCCCACATCCAACCGGTTTGAAGATCGTGATCTTTTGCTGGATTTGCATACCCGGGATGCGAATGAATGGCGATAACATCAACTGCATTATCAATACCAGCCCGTAGCGCTCCTTCAAGAAACCAGTGGCGATGTCCTGGAGTGGGCTCAGTTGATTTGACCGCATCAAGCAACAGGCCACCAAAAACAACCTGTGCGCTAGGATTTCCGCGACGAAGAGCAGCGGATGCGACATGCAGCATACGACCATAGCGTTCGCCCCCGAAGTAGGGATCATCCAAATTACCTTGACAACCAAAAGGAGATTCGCTATTGATCTCGCGTGGATCTACATCGGGTTCATTGCCCATCTCCCAATAGATGACTCGATCACGGTAACGAGCGGCGAGGGCGGTAAGAAAGGCTGCATAATCGGCAAGGTGTTCTTCACGAACAATCGAGCAGAGTGAATTGGGATCGGATGCAGCCCATGAGGGGCTACCGCGAATGACAACCGTGGGGATGAGCCCTACAGCTAAAGCTGCTTCCAGATCACGATCGAAATCAGCAATCGCGGCCCAGTTATACCCACCATTCTGCTCAGGTTGAACCACATGCCAACGCACGCCATTAATGCGCACCCAAGTAGCCCCCAACTCTTGGGCGCGAGCACGTACTGTTGGATTGCTCAGCCACCCCAGATTGCTCTCAAAGCCGAAGAGCGGGGTTGCGGCTCCGGCGTGAACTAAAGGGAGGTAGACGACTGATGGCGTGGCGGGCTGTGATTGAGCGGCTATGCCACTCGTCAAGGTGGTAGTCAAGAACATCAAAGTCAAGACCACCAGCAAAGATCGCATAACATTCATTGAAATACATCCTCACATTAAGGGCAGCGGACATCTGCTCCCAAAGTATACTCTCCTGATCCAAGGGAAAGAATGAATTGATTATCATTTACACGTAATCGTGATTCGGACTGAATTTGACCATTTTGCCAGATCACAGTGCCATTCAGACGCAATTCATTGGTCTGCGAGACCTCAGGTAGAATAATTTCACCAGTGTGGCCGAAGGGGGCATTGAGGGTGAGTGTACGTTGGCGGCATGGTTCAATCTGCCATTGCACCATAAGCACAGCAGAATTCAGGGGCAAACGCCCAACCATGGTGCGTAACTGCGAAGGCTGGTAGCGCACCTGCCATGTCGTCGGCCCGGTACGTTGCGCTCCCAAGGCATAGGTCGAGAGGAACCACGTTGGTGATCCGCCCCAAGCATGCGAGAAACTATCTGAATAACGGTTGGGGCGATCGGCAATAAAGTTCTCCCACCATGTGACTGCCCCACGGTCAATCAAGGCACCAAAGAAACGATCAATAATCGCTATGCCATCATCAATGCGTCCCATCCGCCCAAGCCCCTCAAGGACATTGTACATCCCCAAAATTTGGACATGCGGTTCTTCCGGGGTACCAAGCATGCCTAAGAGGGCATCGGCCACTCGTCCAGTCTCGCCATCGGGAGGCAGATCAAAGGCGAGTGCGGCGGCTTGGCGTAGGTGGCACCGCGCGTGAAGACGAGATTCTGTCCAGCCTCAACGTTGGCCGCACTGGCAAAAGCAGCCGTGCTATCGCGCACAAGTTCAGGGATCAGCATCCGCCTCCCTGGATTGTTGCTGCTCCCAAGGGGGGGCGGCGCGGAGTTGATGCCCGTCTGACTAATGGCAAAGACCCAGCCTTCGGGGTACGATGACAGATCCGCAAGGCTGAGTTGGTGTTGGCCCGCAGGAAGATTTATGGTTGCACGGCGGAGATCAGGTACGCCACCAGGCGCGGCATGCCACGTCAATGCCTGATCATTCAGGTACACACTGGTTTGTGGTACTGGCTGGCGCGGTGCTTCCAGCGCCATAAGTGTTACATTGGTTGGCTGCGCAAGACCAAATTGGTAGGCACTACCCGTCTCAGCCGTCAACTCGCCCACCCAGAAACCAGGCATCAACTGCCCAGCCTCGCGCAGTGTGAAGGGCATGGCCACATTTGCCAGCAGCGGAATAGAGCGGGCTTGGTATGTGGCTTGCGTCCGGCGCGATTGTACCATTGCTTGCGGCCAATGGGCATCCATAAAACTTGGTTGTTGCCAGCCCTGCGGCAAAGAGCGCAGATCAAGCTGTTCCGAAGGACCAAGGATGTTGTGAATATGGATTTGAACCGGATCACTGCGCCACGCTGCAGCCTTGATGGCTCGGCAATGTTCAGGGCCTAACATGACGTTCAGCGCTGTTTGCCCCGTACTACCCCTGAGACGCGCTTGCACTTCGGGTTGTGACGATTCAGAACGGCGCAGGTTGGGTGCCCATTGCCCCAAAACGGCAATGACGTGTTGCCCAGCCACGAGATCGCCCAGGCTAAATGTGTCATACTCGCGGCGCACCTGTGAAAAACGCGTCGGCCCGCGCCCCAAAGAGCGCCCATTGAGCCAAACTTCGTAGCGCGTATCTGCAAACATGTCCAACTCGATCCGACTAGCAGCCGTACCGAGGTTGATTGTGCAGCGCAAAAGTGCCACTTCATGGGTAGGCGGAGTCTGACTACTGCCCGCTGCCCAAAGGGCGGGCGCGGCATCGAAATTGTCTCTTGTTTGTACCAATGGCAGATAAACTTGGTAACTCTGCTGAACCACGCTCCCCGTTTGAGCCCAACTTGTTTGGGGCCACGTCGTAAGTAGTATGGCCACCATACCGAGCATGTGCAGGATGCTCCGCAAGAATTTGTGTGTCATATTTGAATAACCTGCCTGCGTTATGCTGTGTCCGTGCGTAAGATACATGGCATACCCCAATATCATGCGGCATAGTACCATAAAAACTTTTGTTGGGAATGGTTTCAGAAGAGGTGGCGTAGCCATTGCCGTCGTTTTGTATTGGACATGCCTCTCTGTGCATGCTATATTGCCCCCAGCAATGTCTTCCTATGGGGATGGTGCATAGCAACGCGACAGCCTGTGGCAACCACCAGCATGCTAACCCCTGCCCCCTAACCATTAGGTAACCACTTGTGGCATCAGTCATTCCTTTTCAGCTTGTGGTGGGTGGACGTGATGCCGCTGGCTATGGCTTGCGGGCGACGGCGGCTGGCCGTGTGGCTGAGTGCCGCTTGGATCTTCCGCCCCTGCCGACCGACCCGCATGCGTTGGGTTTGATGCTCGGTCAGGCGCTTTTTCCTCCGCCAGTGCGCCAGATGCTGATTGACGTTGCCCGTGGTGCCGATGAGGCCGGGGCGCGGCTCCAGATCCAGTTGAGTGTCGCTGCGCCCGAGTTGGTGGCGTTGCCCTGGGAATGGGCCGCACTGGGCGAGCAGAGCCCCTGGCGCCCTGCTGTGCGCGATGATTATGCGCTGATGCGTGTGGGGCGTCAGGCGCGTCCCCGCCCTACTCTGCCCGTCGCCGGGCCGGTGCGTCTGCTGATTGCCTGCGCCCCCGGTGCCGCCGCCGCCGCTGCCGCGCCCCTCGGCCATGCCCTCGCGCCCGCTGTGCGCTCCGGGGGCTTGGTCGTTGATCTGCTGCGCGATACCGATCCCGTTAGTCTGCGCGAAGCCCTCGCCGAAGAGCCGTGCCACGCCCTGCATCTTGTGGCCGCTGATGCCACTGGCATCGGTAGCGCCGCACGCCTCCGCTTCGGGCGGTTGGTGGATGCCACTGGCCTCAGTAATTTGTTGGCCGACTACCGCGATCTGCGCCTGCTTACTCTCGCTGCCGACCTGGGTGCTGAGGCCGCTGCCCTCGCGAGCCTCGCCGCTGAACTCCACGAGAGCCTCGGGCTGGCGACGATTACGCTGGGCGATCTCGATAATGGCCAAGCGGCCAATTTTTGTGGCCCCTGTTATGCGGCCCTGTCTGCTGGCGATCCTGTGGATCTCGCCGTTACCGATGGGCGCGTGGCTCTGGAGGCCAACAATGAACTCTGGGGTGCCCCACGCCTCTGGGCTGTACCCGGCGCCGAACGGCTCTTTGTCAGTATGCCCGTGCACGAGACGCCCGCCCCGGCGCAACGCCGTAACCCCAGCGACGACGACGATGAAGGCGAACTGGTTGCGCCGGTCGGTACCCCCGTCCGCTCACGGCGCAAAAGCACCAACTGGGAACAGACGGCACAACAGGCGCTTACCAAAGCCCGTAGTTTTGTGGTTGATGTCACAACGGTGGGTAAACCAGCCCAGCGTCCCCGCACCACCCCCGGCCCGCGCCCCCAATTGAAACTTCAGGTGGTCATCCTCATCGTTGCTAGCCTTGCGCTCGTTCTGATCGTCAGCCAACTCTTGGTCTTGCCCACTGAGACACCTATGGTGCCCACGCCCATCCCCACACCTACGCTGCCCCGCTTTTTGCCGTAGGTGCGTGTGGGAGAACCAGGTTCTCCCATGCCCAGCTACTCTGTTTTAGGGAGAACCAGGTTC
>RSAS01000962.1:8684-10884 GCA_003934145.1 Candidatus Viridilinea halotolerans
AACCAGGTTCTCCCATGCCCAGCTACTCTGTTTTAGGGAGAACCAGGTTCTCCCATGCCTACCTAACCGAGTATATGCCGATGACCCTCTTCCTCCGCCTTCAACCTCCTGTGGTGACGTTACGGCCCCACACGGAGGCGCAGATCTGCTATGCCCTCGTGACGGTTGCGGCGGATGCGGGGGGGGCTGCATTGCCGGTGAGTTGGGCCGTGGTAGCCGATGCTAGCCGCTCGATGCGCATTCCGATTGTCAGCGAAGAGCAGTTTCGGGATCTGGTGCGCCACGGCGGTGCCCAAGAGGTGCTGGTGGACGGTGTTCCCGTCTGGCAATTGACCGGCCCGGTGCCTGATACCATACGCAACGTCGCGCCAAGTGCCTTGGATCATACGGCGCGTGCCCTGCATAGCATCATCGAACGCATGGATCGCGAGGATCGCCTCTGCCTTGTGGCTTGCGCCGAGGATGCCGTGCTGCTCGCCGCCGCCGATGGTGCCCGCCGCGCCGATCTGGTGGCGGGCTTGGCCCGTCTGCCCAGCCTTAATTTGGGCGAAGAGACCGATCTCGCCGCTGGCTTGCGTCTCGCCTTGGCCGAGTTGGGCTTTACCGAGACAACTGAGGTGAGCCGGGTGATTTTGCTGACTGATGGCTTTACCCGCGATAGCACCAGTTGTCTCGAATTGGCGCGGGCCGCCGCCGCCCGTGGGGTGAGCATCAGCACTTTGGGGCTTGGTGGGGAGTTTCAAGACGACCTTTTAACCGAGATGGCCGATCTGAGTGGTGGGCGGGCGATCTACCTGCGCCACGCCGAAGAGATTCCGGCGGCAGTGGCCGCCGAGCTGGATGCCGCCCGTGGCGTTCAAGCGCGGGCCCTGCAACTGGAACTGCACCTGCCCCGAGGCGTGGCACTACGCCATGCCACTCGGCTCAACCCGGCGCTGGCCCCCATGCACTGGCAGGCGCAAGCCGAAGGTCGCCGCTTGACGCTGGCCTTGGGCGACTTAGAGCGAGGTACGCCCATCCGGCTGCTCCTCGAACTGTTGGCCCCGCCCACCCCCCCGCGCCCGACAGCGGATGGCGCACGGGTACGCTTAGCGGCACTACGCGCCGTAAGCGGTGAGGCGCTAGCTACGGCAGATCTAGTGGCCCACTACACGCCGCAGGCCCACGGGCCATCGGTGCCGATCCTCGCGGCAGCGGCCCGCGCCAGCGCCATGCGTTTGCAACGCCGCGCTCGCGCCGCCGCCGCCGCTGGTGATGCACGCGCTGCTGCCAAGTTGCTCCAAGCCGTCGCCGCACGCATGGCCGCATTGGGTGAAACAGCCCTGGCCCAAGCCGCCCTGCACGAAGCCGAAGCGTTAGCGACCACCGGCCATGGCACCGCCGGCGGCGCGGTTGAGTTGACCTATGCCACGCGCAGGTTGGGTGAGGGATAGGGGAAGGTGGGGCGAACCAGGTTTGCCCCACCTTCCCCCTACTGAAGAACTATGATTGCACTGCTTCGCGGAATTTTGGCCCACATTGGCGCCGATCACCTCGTCGTTGAGACGAGCGGCGTCGGCTTTTTGGTCTATGCACCACGCCCAGTGCTGGCGTCTGCAGGGGCTGTCGGCGAGGCCATTCTGCTTTATACGATCCTGATTGTGCGCGAGGATGCGCTGACGCTCTACGGTTTCGCCAACACCGAGCAGCGCACGCTCTTCGAGCGGCTGATCACCGTCTCGGGAGTAGGACCGCGCGTAGCCTTGGGGTTGCTCTCAGCAGGCACCCCCGCTGAGGTTGGTGGCGCAATTGCCCACGGCGACACGACGTTCCTAGCGCGTGCGCCCGGCGTAGGCAAAAAGACCGCCGAACGCCTTGTCTTGGAACTCAAAGGCAAACTAGGTCTGGTCAACTTGCCGCCACCACCCTCTGGCGCAACTACCGCCACCGTAGCGCTCAACCACGAACTGGGCGAACTGCTCACCAACCTGGGCTACAGCAGCGTCGAAGCGAGTGCCGCGATCAACGCTATGCCCGCCGACGCCCCTGAAGATCTCGAAGAGCGCCTGCGGCTCGCTTTGCGTTACTTTGGCAGCGCGTAGGGGGTGATGGGCGCGGGAACCAGGTTCCCGCACCCATCACCCCCTACGCGGTTGGGGCCGTATAGGGGCCATGCCCCAAACCCCGTCGGAAGGGGGGATTTTTCGGGGGCCATGCCCCC
>RSAS01000037.1 GCA_003934145.1 Candidatus Viridilinea halotolerans
CGATCTGGCGCATTGAGCCGGTTGCACCGTCGGGGTTGAGCTTGTGGGACGGCAATGCAGCAACTGCTCTAGAAGAGGAGGGCTGGCAAGAATGGGCTGCCGGTGGGCCACACGGATTCCAGCTTACGGGGGCTGGTGGCGCGCAGACAATCACCCCGCTCTGGGGTGACGCGGAGTTGGCCTACGTCTATTGGACGCAGGCCAAGCCAGCGGAGGGCCAAGGCGATCTACCGACGCTCGGCACCTGCTGCGCCCTCGACGAGCGCCAAGGGCCGGAGCAATTCATTGATGGCGAAGCCCTCGACGAGCATCCAGTGATCTGGTATGTGCCGCGCATGACCAACGCCGAGCGTGAACGCTGCTGGGCCGACATGGAGCTAGAGGATGGCGTGCTGCGCCCGCTGGTCTGGCCGTGTAGCGCGGGGGTGCGGGTGAGGGGCGAGAGGTGAGGGGCGGGAGGCGGGAGGCGCTGCGCTGTCGCTCGCACAAACCTCAGCAGGTACTATGCTCGTAAGAAGTGGGAGGCCACAAACCATGCCACAGCGCGATATTCGTTACCAAGCCGCGATTGTGCGTGACCGTCATGTCCTGCTCGTCAAGGTTTACGACCGCACGAACGGTCATCAGTTCTGGATCTTTCCGGGTGGCGGGCGTGAGCCGGATGAGGATGCCGAGGCGTGTGTGCGCCGCGAGGTTCACGAAGAGACGAGCCTGACGGTAACCGTAGAGCGGCTGCTTTGGGTGACGCCCGACATTCCTGAGGGTGGCTACACATGGCTGCACACCTATCTCTGTCGCGTCGTCGAGGGCGAGGCGCGGTGCGGGATTGATCCCGATGATGCTCACGATGGGTTGGCAACGATTCGTGACGTGGCATGGTTCGATCTGCGCGATCCCGCGCAGTGGAACCCGGAACTTGCCGATGCAAAGGCCACGCCTCCTCTGTTGCACCAACTTCGGTCGTTGTTGGGGTATGCGGAATAACGCACATTGAGGGATGACAGCTATTTGCTCTGGTATGAGATCAAGCAGGAGCATGACAATGATCAACTGGTTTGAGGAACATCCCAACTGGCCACATCGGGCACTCCAGATCTGGCTCATTCTGATCGGCACCGCGTATAGTCGGCAAACCATGACCTACGGCCAGTTGGCTGCTATGTTGCGGTTTGAGGGGGCCGGTGTGCTGTCGAACCCCTTGGATCATATTCTCTGCTACTGTGAGAGCAATGGGCTGCCACCGCTGACCTGCTTGGTCGTGAATCAGGTAACTGGACTCCCTGGCAATGGCCTCCAGCTCGACGATCTTCACGGCGACCGCGAACGGGTCTACAACTTTGATTGGTACAGCCTGATGCCGCCCTCGCCAGAAGCTTTAGCTGAGGCTCGCCAGGAGATGCGCGGTTGAGGAGCAGCAACATGCCCATCCCAGACTTCCAACTTGTAGCATACAAGCGAATGTATTGCACACCATGCAAAAAGCCCCCCGCTGGCTCTCACGAGCCGACGGAGGGCTTTTCAGAAGAGCGCGATCTGGCTGACGCCGTGGCGTGCCTCATCCGTCTGGTGGTGCCAGCGCGTGGCAAAGCTCTTCTTCTCCTTTCTGGCAATGATGTGTGGTGCGGCGACGTAGAACGCCTCGACCGATGGCCGGAGTCCTTCGGGGCGGCGGTGGAAATAAACACGTTCGATGCCGCCGGCAACCTCGGTTTGGCCCAGGCTGCGGAGGTGGTCGAGCATCGCTTGGCGGTCGCCCGTGGCGATGATTTCGACGCTGCGATCTACGAGTGGTGCTTTCTCGCGGTAGATGCGGCGCACGCGGTAGACCGCCCATTCGTGGGTGAGGATCATTCGTTGGAACTGCGTGATGGCTGCGACGCCGCCGGCGGCTTCGAGCGTGGCACGGAGCGGCTTACCACTGGGGTAGATGCCGAAGCGCGGATTCATTGAAAGACTGAGGTGTTCCATCAGCAGCGCCCGTGCGCCCTGCTCCGGCTCGCGCAGGTGGCGATCCACCAATTCGGCGCGCCCGCCCGTGAACGGGCAAAAGCCGCAACAGCTTTTCTCCCACTCCTCGCCGGTCACGTCGCGCACATAGGCCAGCACTTCGGTGCGGCCCCAGCCCCACGCGATAAGCGGGAACTCGTGGGTGCGCTGGATGTCGGCGT
>RSAS01000300.1 GCA_003934145.1 Candidatus Viridilinea halotolerans
TGCGCTCAGCATGACGGAGGCGTTTGTTGCTCAGGAGCGCAGCGAAGGGTCTCTCGTGGTGACCACAAGAGATGCTTCGCTGCGTTCAGCATGACAAAAGCCGCAGCGTTCCTTTTGCGCTACTACCCCTAGACCTTCTGCGCATGTGAGCGTCGCCACTTGCTAACGTTGACAACAAAATTATTGTCGGCACCTTCACTCGTGCGGGGCGTGCCTTGGGCGACAAGCGCGCCCAAATGATCGCCAGGCTGGGCAGTGGCAGGCACCACCACGGTAAAGCCGATGGTGCGCTCTTCGCCGGGTGCAAGCAGCATCGTGTCATGTTCGAGGCTGATCCAAGCCCCAACGTTGGTGCGGGGCGCTTCGGCATCGAGATAGACCGCGCCACTATTCTGCCCGGTGGCCGCATCAACCGCATAGAGGCGCACGCTACCCGCCTCATCACCCGTATTGATCACCCGCACCTCATCATGAAATTGCTGGCCTGCGGCAATTTCGTAGCAACTCGATGCGCGGCGAGCGGATGAACGAAGTCGTCCGGGCCATCCGCACCCACACCCTCAGCCCAGCCGGGCGCAAACAGATCGCCTTCGGGACGCGCGGGCTGGCGGCTGTCGTTACGTAATAGCGCCGTAGCGGGGCCATGCTATCATTGGGATGAAGTTGAGCATAACCTCAAACAACGGGTTCCCTTCAGGGGGCAACGTTTCGTTTTACGTTGCCACAAGCCTATGAGCACTCACATCAATCTCGTCATCCTCGAAGACCGTGATGCCGATGCGTTACGCATCATCCACGCGCTGCGCCAAGCCGGCTTTGATCCCGTGTGGCGGCAGGTCTCTACTGAGCATGAGTACCGTGCTGCGCTCGAAACCCCACCTGAGTTGATCTTGGCCGATTATACCCTGATTCAGTTTGGCGCTCTGCGTGCGCTTGATATTTTACTTGAATTAAAACTCGATATTCCTTTTATCATCGTCTCCGAAACCATTGGCGAAGAGACCGCCGTTGCCGCGCTGCAGCGTGGGGCCACCGACTACCTGCTCAAGGATCATCTCACTCGTTTGGGCATGACGGTGCAGAATGCCATCCAGCGTCAACAACTGCGCCGCGAGCAACAATTGGCGCTCACGCGCCTAAGTATCAGCGAGAGTCGCTTCCGCGCCCTGATCGAACATAGCGCCGATGGGGTGACGCTGGTTGATAGCTACGGCATCATCCAGTATGTGAGTCCAGCCACCGAGCGCATTCTGGGGTTTTCGCTCGGCACCTTTACAGGTGCCGAAGCCATCTCCTTCGTCCATCCCCGTGATCGTGAGAACGTCTGCGATCTCGTCAAGCGCCTCGCCCCCGACGCTGGGGTGGCGAGCATCGAGTTGCGCGTACGCCACCAAGATGGGACGTGGCGCTGGATCGAGGCCTTCTTCAGCAATATGCTCGATGATGCGGCGGTTGCGGCGATTGTCGTCAACTACCGCGACATCTCGACGCGGGTAGCCACCGCCGATGAGATGCGCCTCTTTACCGATGAGTTGGTCAATCTGCACCACCTTGAACGACGGGCGCGCCTACACGCCGAAACGTTGCGTTCGGCCAATCTCAACCTTACGCGCAGTCTCGAACTGGATCATGTGCTCGAATCGCTCTTTACGGCCTTGATGCGGCTGGTGCCCAACACCCACACCCAACTCGTTCTGATCAACGAAGGCACCCCCAGCGCCGCCTATGCGCTGGTGCCCTCCCAAAGCGCCACCATCACCAGTATCTCCCTTGACGACGTTGATCTCGAGGCCTCGCCCTTGGCCCAAACTATTTTGCAAACGGGTGAAGGCTGCATCAGCGAAGACGAGACCCATATCGGGGTCCCGATGCAGGCCCATGGCAACCTGATCGGTCTGTGCCTGATCACCTCCTACGCGGATGTCAAGCTCAGTAGCGACCACCTGCGCTGGGTCGAGGCGGTCGTGGCCCAGGCGTCCATCGCCATGCAGAACGCCCGCCTCTTCGATGAGGTGCAGTATGCCCGTCAACGGCTCCAGACCCTCTCGCGCAAACTGATCCAGGCCCAAGAGAACGAGCGCCGCCACCTTGCCCGCGAATTGCATGACGAGATCGGCCAAGTGCTGATCGCTCTACAGATGAATCTGCGCGGCGTAGGCCAGGGTCAACTCGATGCCAAACAGCAAGCGCGCCTGATGGACAGCAGCACGCTGGTCGAACGTCTCATCCAACAGGTGCGCTCGCTCTCACGCGAACTGCGCCCGCCGCTGCTCGACGATCTGGGTCTTGTGCCGGCGCTCAACTGGCACCTTGATCAGATCTCTTCGCGTTTTGCTATCGACATCAAAATGACCACCCAGCTTCAGATCACCCGCATTCCGGCCCAAATCGAACTGAGCATCTTCCGCATCGTGCAAGAGGCACTCAACAACGTAATCAAGCATGCCAAAGCCGACCGCGTGCGCGTCGAGTTGCGCCAGAGCGAGCAGAAACTACGCCTGATCGTCAGCGACAACGGCATCGGCTTCGAGACCGACAGCGCCCAGCAGCGTGCGGCCAATGGGGCGAGCCTGGGGCTGATCAACATGCAAGAGCGTGCGCTGTTGGTCAATGGTCAGTTCGAGATCATCTCGGCCCCGGAAGCGGGGACGTGTGTGTGTGCAAGCTTTGGGTTGGATGGGAAGACGCGTTAAAGGCTTGGTGCGCAAACGTCACGCTGTGAGGGCACAAGAGCCCCCGCCTACCGGCGTTTCGAGAAGAGATAAAGGATAAACCCGCCCACCACAATACTCCAGAAGTTGATCAAACGATCAAGGAAGGTGATGGCGATACCGAGGCTGGGCACGATGCCGAAAAGGGTGAGGACAGCAGTGATGGTGCCCTCAACGACGCCAAGGCCGGCGGGGGTGATGGGCAGCGCGGTGAGCAGCGAGGAGGCGAGGGCGACGAAGATGATCGCGGCGAGCGAGAGGGTGGCCACTTCGGGGCCGAAGGCTTCGATGACGAAGAAGAGGCGGCAGCCCTCTAGCATCCAGATGGCGCTGGTGAAAAGGAAGAGGCGCGGCAACACCGCTGGGCTGAAGGAACTTAGGGCGGCATGCTCAAAGCGCTCGTAGAAGGTGTGGAGGCGGTGCGGAATGAAGCGCCGGATCACGGGGCTGAGCCAGCGCATGCCTGCCAAACCAGTGAGGATCACGACCACCAGCAACGCCCCGAAGCCAAAGACGATCTGAGTACCGTCGGGCATGCGTGTGCCAAAAGTGATCCAGGCGGAGATCATCAGCAGGCCAAAGAGTCCCAACATGTCGAGCAGCCGTTCGGCAAAGATGGTGCCGAAGGCGGACGAAAAGGAGACCTTACCGTTGTGCTTGAGCAGGTAGCCGCGGTAGGCATCGCCGAGTTTGGCCGGCACAATACAGTTGGCAAACCACGAGAGATAGACATACTCCATCAGCGCGGGGAGCGAAGCCCAACTGTGCCGCCCTGCGGCGACGGGGACGCCAGCATTATGCAGGAGCATGCGCCAGCGCAACGCCCGCAGCGGGAAGGTGATGTAGAAGACCGCTAGGCCCAACAGCAACATCCAAGCATTGACCTGCCGCAGGTAGATCCACGTCTCATTCAGATCGATGTTCAGCCCGCGCAGGGCAAAGAGGACGATAGCGATGGCCAAGCCAAAAGAGATCAGTGTACGTGGGCTGCGTAACCGATCCCAGAGGGCAAAACTACCCTGTTCAACCTCCGCCTCTGGCGAGGGTGTCTCTTCGCCTGCTGCTTCGTCCGCCATACGTCCTTTCGTCTCGTCAATCATCATGTGGTTGGGGTGCCTTTTTCGAGGATATTACTAAAGTTAATTTTCGGGGGCGCTTGCGCATGGGCATGAATTTAAGGGGCCTGCGGCCCCTTAAACCCCGCTGGGAGGGGGGATTCTGCGGGGGCCATGCCCCCGCGCCCCCGCCGCAAGGAGGATTCTGCGGGGGCCATGCCCCCGCGCCCCCGCCGGAGCAGCGACTACGCCGCCAAAACGCAACAAAAAAACAGATACGGAAGCGGAAACATCTGCTCCTCTGCTCCTCTGTTCTGCGCACGCACAGTATACCCTACATCGGATCATTCTGATACCAAGTCCAAAACCGTTCCAAACCCTGCTCAACACTCGTTTTGCTCTGGAAGCCAAGCATGCGTTCCGCCTTGGCGGTGCTGGCGAAGGTGATCAGGGGTTCAGTGGCAGGCAGGGGGCGCGCTTCGATGCTGGCATGTAGGCCGGTGATCTGTTCGATCAGGCTCACAAAGCGGCGCAGTTCGATCGGATGAGAGTTACCTAAGTTGAAGAGTTCGAAGGGGTGCGGGTGATCAAGGGCAGCGATAATACCAGCGACAATATCGTCTACATAGGTGTAGTCGCGGTAGATCTCGATGCCATTGTTGAAGAGCGTGATCGGTTCGCCGCGCACCATTCTATCTACAAAGAGATATGGCGTCATATCGGGCCGTCCGCGTGGCCCGTAGACGGTGAAGAAGCGCACTACGCTGGTGGGGATGGCGTAGAGGCTGTGAAATGTGTAGGCGAGTACCTCCACCGCTTTTTTGGTCGCCGCGTAGGGCGAGAGCGGCTTGTCGGTGGGGTCGCTCTCTTCAAAGGGTAGTTTTGCGGTGCGCCCATAGACCGATGAGGTGGAAGCGATCAGTACATTTTCGACCTCATGCTGACGAATGAGTTCGAGTAGATGGACACTACCCGCCACATTGACCTGCGTATAGAGCGCGGGATCGGCAATCGAAGGGCGCGGCCCTGGCAGGGCGGCAAGGTGGGCGACGTAGCGCGGACGATGGGTCGTAAAGGCCGCCGCGAGGGCTTGGGCATCACGCAGATCGGCCTCGACCAAATGAAAGCCCGCTTGGGCCTGCGCCCATGCGAGGTTGCGGCGTTTGCGTAAGGGATTATAGTAGTTGGTAAAATTATCGAGGCAGACCACCTGTTCGCCACGGCGCAAGAGCGTGTCCACCAGATGGCTTCCGATGAAGCCCGCTCCGCCGGTGATGAGGTAGGTCATGATTATTGCTCCTTCTCCTTTTTATCGTTTGGGTGTGACCAAAACCTGTGGGGCTGCGCCCCACGCCCCGCCGGGCGGTGGGAGAATGCGCGGGAACCAGGTTCCCGCGTGCACCCTGCGCAACCAACGGGAGGGTATGGCAGCGCCGTGCCCCTACCGAAGAATCGGTGTAACCAACCAGCGCTTCCGGCAAACGCCAACAAAAGTCGGTACTATGCACTTCGCTCCTTCCTCGTAGTATATCACCGCATGACCGGGGAAATGCGGGGGAACCTGGTTCCCCCGTACCCCTTACCTACACAGCGGCGATCGGCTTTACCGTTTGTGGAGGGCGTAGCCCTCCACACCTCCCCACTGGGTGGTGGGGTCTTACTGTGACTATGCCCCCGCGCCCCCAGTGCAGCAGTGGCAAATGGTAAAGCAGAATGGTGTGTATAGATCACTCTATGCTATACTTCCTTAGAGTTGATCTTCACATTTGTTGCTGTGGTGCATGCCAATGGCGCTATACATGTTCTTTTTTTGTTGCACTTTGACGGCTGCGCGGTCAAAATGCAACAAAAAGGGGCGTATGACATGAGGTTTCTGTGGATATTTTTCAGCTCCGTCAGCATGTGGTTGATACCTACGCCACCTACACCAAGAGCTTTTTGCATATTGATGATGCTAAGCTGCGGGCGTTTGTGCATGCTGCGCTGGATGGCGGGACGCTTTGGCCTGAGGCGTTGCTTCAGCTTTCGCCCGCCTACGCGCTCGATCAGACGATTGCGCAGTTGGTGGAAAACCGCGTTCTCCATCCGCGCTGTGCGCAGATCTTTGGCCGCCAGGTGGATGGCGCATTCCAGTCGCTGCAACTCTATCGCCACCAGCGTGCGGCGCTCGATTGGGCCAAGGAGCGTAAACATTTTGTGGTCACTACGGGCACTGGGTCGGGCAAGAGTTTGACCTATCTGGTGCCGATTGTTGACCATGTGCTGCGCCACACGCCTGAAGCGGGTCAGGTGCGGGCGATTTTGGTCTATCCGATGAATGCGTTGATCAATTCGCAGTTGGCGGGGATTGAGGCGTTTTTGAAGAATTTGCCGGAGCAAGAGCGTGATTGTGTGCGCGTGGCGCGCTACACCGGCCAAGAGCGTGAACATGAGAAGGAGGCGATCCGCGAAAATCCGCCCCATATTTTGCTAACCAATTATGTCATGTTGGAACTGATGCTGACCCGCCCCAACGAGGCGCGCCTCGTGGAGGCGGGTTTGTCCAATGTGCAATTTGTGGTGCTTGATGAGCTGCACACCTACCGTGGGCGCCAAGGGGCCGATGTGGCACTGCTGATCCGCCGCCTGCGTGAGCGCTGTGGCAACCCTAACCTGACCTGCATCGGTACGAGTGCAACGATGGCGAGTGCCGAGGCGGGGCGCGATCCGCGTGTGGTGGTGGCGGAAGTGGCGCGTAAGCTCTTTGGGGCGCCGCTTGAGCCTGCGCAGGTGATTGGCGAAACGCTTACGCGGGCGGTCTGGTTGGAACCCCGCCCGTCGCCCGAGGTGCTGCGAGGGACATTGGAGGCCGAACTGCCCGTGACGCTCACGCACGATGAATTTCGCATGCATCCGCTGGCAGCGTGGATCGAAGATACCTACAGCCTTCAGGTTGATCCTCAAACCAATGCGCTGCTGCGGGCGCACCCTTTGAGTCTGCACGCGGGGGCCGAGCGCCTCGCTGCGCAGACGGGGGTGGCGCCCGATCGCTGTGTGCAGGCGTTGCGCCACTTCTTTCAGTTGGGGACGCAGGCTGGGACGCAGCCGGGGCCGTTTGCTTTCAAGTTGCACCAGTTTTTTGCGCAGGGCGGGGCGCTCTATGCGACCGCCGCGCCGCCGCCGCGCCGCGAGGTGACACTGGAGGCGCAACACTACATTGGCGATCCCGCGCAGCCGCGCCTGCTCTATCCCCAGGTCTTTTGCCGCGAATGTGGCCAGCACTATGGCCTCTGTAGCCTCGATCCGCTGCTGGAGCGCATTGAACCGCGCCATCCGCTGGCGCGCCACACGGATGTGCAAGAGCCGGCGCAGGCGGGCTATCTGCTCGTCGGCGACGAATTTTGGTCGGAAGAGGATCACGAACGGCTGCCCGAAAACTGGTTTCGTAAAAATAAACGCGGGCGCACGCTAGAGAAACAATATCAGGCCCATGCGCCGCGCCGTGTTTTTGTGCGCCCCGATGGCAGTTTGGCCGCGAACAGCAGCGAGGGCGAGGCATGTTGGTTCATTGCTGCGCCCTTCCTGCTCTGCCCGCGCTGCGGCGTCGTTTACACCAAACGTGAGGATGACTTTCGCAAACTGGCGCGCCTGAGTAGCGAAGGGCGCAGCACGGCGACGACGCTGCTCGCCGTGGCGACAATTGATGAGTTGCGCCGTTCCAGCCTGGAAACGAACGCCCAGAAGTTGCTCAGTTTTACCGACAATCGCCAGGATGCCTCGTTGCAGGCGGGCCATTTTAACGATTTTGTGCTGGTGGCGACGCTGCGCTCGGCGCTGGTGCGGGCGCTTGCGGCCAGCGATCAGCCGCTCGACCACGCGACGCTGGCGCGCGATGTTTGCCGCACGCTGGCGCTACCGCAGCAGCACTATGTCAAAAATCTGGCCGATACGCCGCAAGCGCAGCGCTACAACGAAGAGGCCTTGATGCTCCTGCTGGAGTATCGTCTCTACGAAGATCTGCGCCGTGGCTGGCGCGTGACCCATCCCAACCTCGAAGAGGCGGGATTGCTGCGCATTGCCTACCAGGATCTCGACGAACTCTGTGCGCAGAGCAGCCATTGGGCGCGCCACGAAGTATTGCAGCAGGCAACGCCGGAAGAGCGCTTGTTTGTCTTGCAGACCATGCTCGATCACATGCGCCGCGAATTGGCGCTCGATGCGCCCTGCTTGGATGCGGAGTATCAATTGGAGTGGGCGCGCCGTTTTAATGCGCGCGTGAACGACGCGTGGAAATTGGATGAGGGCGAGATGCGCACCTTGCGCCAAGCGACCCGTTTTGTCTTGCCGCATGTCGAGCCAACGCCTATGGGCGCACGCAGCCTCAGCATCAAGACGGCGCTGGGGCGCTTTTTGCGCTCGCCGTTGGCTTGGCCGCAGTTGCGTGCGCCGCTGGATAACGAGGCGTATGCGGCGCTGTTGACCATCATCCTCGAAGCATTGGTGGGGGCCAACATCCTCGTCGGGCACACAGCGACCGAGGGTGCGCTGCGTGAGGTGCAACTGCGCCACGACGCGCTGCGCTGGTGCGCCGGCACGGGCCTAGCGTTGCCCCCCGATCCCGTGCGCTCGCGCCAGTTGGCGCGGAGTGCGCTGCGCGAGCGCCCCGTGAACCAATTCTTCCACGACTTCTATCGCAACGGCGCCCAACGCCTCACCGCCGTCGAGGGGCGCGAGCATACGGGCCAGGTCTACCAGGCTGATCGCATTGAGCGCGAAGAGCGCTTCCGCGCCGGTGATCTGCCGGTGCTCTTCTGTTCGCCCACGATGGAGTTGGGCATTGATATTTCCGATCTGAATGTGGTGCATATGCGCAACGTGCCGCCGACGCCAGCCAACTACGCGCAGCGTTCGGGGCGCGCCGGGCGCAGCGGCCAGACGGCGCTGGTGCAGACCTACTGCTCCAGCGGGAGTGCGCACGACCAATATTTCTTCCAGCGCCCCGAGCAGATGGTGTCTGGCGTAGTGGCCCCGCCGCAGATCGAGTTGGCCAACGAAGATCTGCTCTGCGCCCACCTGCACGCCATCTGGCTCGGCACGACCGGCATGGATCTCGGGGCGTCGATCATGAATGTGGTAGACACCGAAGATCCCGCACTGGCGCTACACAGCCATGTTCGTGACCAACTGACGCTTGCGCCGGAGCGGGCGGTGCGCTGCCGCCAGACCTGCGAGCAGGCGCTGGCGACGGTGCTGCCCCAATTGCAAGAGGCCCCCTGGTTTCGCGCCAGCCCCGATTGGCTGGGGGCGCAACTCGAAGGCGCGGCGGCGGCCTTCGACCGCGCCTTTGATCGTTGGCGCGAACTCTATCGCCTGGCGGAAGCGCAGCGCCAAGCGGGCTTTACCGAACGTGGACGCACCCACCAGCGCGGTTCGCTCAGCCAAAAAGAGCGCAAAGCGGCGGAACAGCGCTACGACCAAGCGCTGGCGCAAAAAGATGCCCTCTGCAACATCCAGACCTCGCGCAAGCACGAGGCGGAATTCTACCCCTACCGCTACTTGGCGAGCGAAGGCTTCCTGCCGGGCTACAACTTCCCGCGCCTGCCGGTGCGCGCCATCCTCGAAAGCAACAACGACGGCAGCACCTACCTCGCCCGTCCGCGTTTTCTCGCGCTGAGCGAGTTTGGACCGCAGAATATTATCTATCACGAAGGGCGCAAGCACAAAGTGGTGAGCGCCTACTTCGCGGCGGGCAACGCCGAACAGCAGTTCCGCAGCGCCAAAGTCTGCACGCAGTGCGGCTACTTTCACGAAGGGCTCGACGACGATCTCTGTACGCAGTGCCACAGCCCGCTACAGGGCGATCAGGGCCGTCGTTTTGCCAACCTCTTCACCATGACGCCAGTGAAGGCGCGGCGGATTGAGCGCATCACCTGCGAAGAAGAAGAACGGCGACGCGAGGGCTACCGCATCACCACCCACTACCGCTTTGCGACCGTCGGCGGCGACTTGCGGCGCATGGAGGCCACACTGTATGGCGACGATCTGCCGCCCTTGCACCTCTGTTACGGTGCCCAGGCGACTATTTGGCGCATCAATCACGGCTGGAAGCGCAGCAAAAACGAAGGCTTCCAACTCAATCTGCACAACGGCCTCTGGCAGACCAACCCCGAAGATGAGGGCGACGACGGCAACCCGCTGGCGCAGCGCGAGGAAGTGCGCCACGATGTGCGCATCGTAGTCCACGACACGCGCAACCTGCTCTTGGTACAATGTGATCCACAGTTGGCCGCCGACGACGAGCGCATGACCAGCTTGCAATACGCGTTGCAGCGCGGCATCAAAGAGTATTTCCAGCTTGAAGAGCAAGAGTTGCAATCGGAACTACTGGGCAGCGGCATGCGGCGGCAGATCATGCTCTGGGAGGCTGCCGAAGGGGGTGCGGGCGTATTGCGCCGCCTCTTGGAAGAGCCGCTGACGTTGGCGGCGGTAGCGCGCGCCGCGCTCGACATCTGCCACTTCGACCCGACGACGGGCGCGGTGCGCAGCGACGGTCACACCTGTTCGCGCGCATGCTACCGCTGCCTGCTGAGCTACGCCAACCAGATGCAGCATGCGCAACTGAATCGCCACGCCGTGCAGCCCCTGCTGCTGCGCCTCAGCCAAGCGCGCGTCGTTGTGCGTGCGGAAGCGCCCGCAACCACGGATGCCGCAGCGCTCCCCCCGGCGGTGCAGCGCGTCCTAGATTTCTTGCAAGCGCACAACGGGCGCACGCCCAACATCGAGCAAGAGGGGACAACATGCTACCTGCGTTTCAGGCGCACCTGCCTACTCTGCCCCGCGCCCGGCGCAAACCTAGACGAGCTACGCACCAGCCTCGTCGAACGGGGGCGCATCTGCTACCTGCTTGATCCCCACCAGCCGCTCGAAGCGCAACTGGCGGAACACAGCTTCTGGCGCGGGGAGTGACGCGGGGACGCGGGGACGCGGGGACGCGGGGACGCGGGGACGCGGGGACGCGG
>RSAS01000665.1 GCA_003934145.1 Candidatus Viridilinea halotolerans
CGGGAACCATGTTCCCGCACGCACCCTTGAGCGCATGCGCGGGAACCATGTTCCCTCACGTACCCTTGAGCGCATGCGCGGGAACCATGTTCCTTCGCGCACCCTTGAGCGCATGCGCGGGAACCATGTTCCCGCACGCAACCTTACCCCGCACTCCGCAGCCAGGCCGCGATTTCGCCCAGTGGGGCGACCCAGAGACGTTCGTCGGTGGCGACGCGGGTGACGATGCGTTGCCAAGTAGCAATTTGTTCGCTGGAGACGACCTCTTCGGTGTGGGCCCAAAGGTCTATGATACCACCGCTCTCTAGGAGGCGGTTCAGTTGTTCTAAGGCCAATGCTTCGCGGGCGGGGGTGAGGTAGAAGTCGGGGAAGGCGAGTATGCGTCCTTCACGCCCAGGCAGCCAACGGCAGATGGGATTCAACACAACGCCGTTGGCGTCATGCTCCCACAGACTATACTGGCTCTGGTTGCTCATGCGGGTCACACTGGTGATGCCCGCTTGCTCGAGGAGTGTCCAGGCGTCGTCGCTCATGCCGGCGCTGCTGCTCCAGGGGAAGGCGAGCGATGCGGCGGGGACGACGCCGCGTTCGGCGGCGGCGCTGTTCCAGGCGTCCAGATCCTGCTGCCATGTCGCCAGGTCGGCTAGTCCGCCGTGCAGGTGGCTAAAGGTGTGGCTCTGGATTTCGTGGCCGTCGGCCAGCAGTGGGGCGATCAGGTCGCCAAAGTACCATTCCGGATGGCTCGCCACCGTGCCCAAGGGATCGTCGGCGAACCAGGGCGTGGTGGCCCAACGCTCGCTGCGCCAGCCATGCTCCGGTGTCGCCCAGGTGAAGATGGGATCGCCCATGAAGCGACGGCGTTCGCTATTGCCCATCAGAAAATTGTAGCCGGTGGCGTAGTAGGTGGCACGCACGCCGTGGGGCGCAAAAATGGTGCGCGTGGTAGCGATGCCCTCGCGCATGCGCCGCGCCCGCAGGAGATAGTCCTCTTCCACATTGGGATCACCCACCGAGCGCGAGTGAATCAGGCCGCCCATGGCGGTCTCCCAGTCGAAGGTGAAGGCGACCGCCGCCACCTTGCCTGCGGGCCAGCAGGGGGGCGTGTAGGAAAGCGGGGTGGCAGGCTCCTGCGTGCAGCCGCTGAGGGCGAAGCTGGCGCCGAGGGCGGATAAAAGCAATTGGCGACGAGTGAGGTGCATTTGGTGACTTGAAATTTTTTTACCGCAGAGTACGCAGAGGTGCGCAGAGGATGTTTTTGTAAGCCAGCAACGGCCCAAAAAGCCCTCGGCGGTGAAATACCAGAACACGTCATGCATGTGACAGCATGAATTCTGTGGTGTTGCCTAAAAACAACACCCTTGGCCTGTCGGCGCTGAGAAGCGATCCAGGGCGCTGCCGCCGTGGCGAACGTGCATCAGATCGAGGTAGATGCGGTCGTCCGAGGCGGGCATGATGCGTACCACGAGGCTGGCGGCGCCCGTTGGGGCGACAAAGCTCCCTTGGAGGGGCGACCAGTCGCGCGGGGGGGCTTCGGGTGTCCAGAGGATGACGGGTTGCCAGAGGGTGGCATCTTCGCGCAGCGGCTGCCCGTTGGCATCGCGCCACTGGAAGAGCAGACGCGCCCGGGTGGGCGAACGTTGGATCGAGTCGGTGAGCGCAAAGCCACTGAAGCAGAGCCGTTCGTTTGGGCGCACGGCGACGGGCGGGGTTTGCAGGTAGTTGCCGATACCCAGGAGTTGGATCGCCCGGCCATCGCCATCCAGATCGAAGCCCTCGCCATCAACTGCCGGGCCGCGCAACTCGACGCCGCCGGCGCGTCGTTCCCAGCCGTCGGGTAGCCCTTGATCGCCCGCAAGACTGATCAGGTTGGAGCGGCCCGGTACGGGCGCGCAAGCAGCCACGCGCTGCTGCAGGTAGAAAAATATGCCTAATGCGCCAATAAGGAGCGAGAAGATGGTGGCACCAATGAGGAGTCGTCGTGAGGCCATAGTATCTGTGAGGCGAGGAGGCGTGAGGCGCGAAGATGTACAAACCAATCCGCTCAATTGTAGCACAGCGTCACGCGGGTCTTACCACGCGCCTATTTCCAGATACTGCTGTTTATTCGGCTAGCGGCCTGGGAGCGAGGGCGTCCCGCCCTCGTAGCCCACACGAGGGCGGGACGCCC
>RSAS01000602.1 GCA_003934145.1 Candidatus Viridilinea halotolerans
GGCTAGCTTTACGGAAACTCTTTACACATCTCAAAACCGTGTAAGGCAAAGTGGGGTGTAGGTGGGGAACGAGCGCCAAATTGGGACGTTTTTTCAGGCTCAGGTGGGGAATATATTTCATTTATCGGCCAAAAAAATGAGCAAACGGTACGTTTGAAGGGTTTGAGATTGGCTTTCAGATACCATTATTGCAATTATTGGGCATTGATATGTCAAGTAGACCTGCGTCAATTAAACGTTGGGAAGCCACCTGCGTTCTCCTGAAGCATTGATCACCCTCCGCACATCTTGCCACGGCTCTTCTGCCGAGATGCGCACTTGGTTAGTGGGTTTCTGGCGCAACGCGTAGCCCCAGCCCCATGCATCGACCTGATCTTGCACCGCCACGCCTTCGAATTCTGTATCACCGACGAGCAGCACCGGGGTGCCCTCCGGGATCATCTTCCGCACAGCACCCAACAGCGCCAATTGCACCCGTTGCGAGCTATGCCCTTTCCGGCAGCGCAACCATGTCCACACCAAGGGGATGGCGCGACGTTAAAATCCCAAGCGCATCGGCGATCAATGGGTCGGCACCGTCCTTGAGACGTTGACGCCGGTACAGCAACGCATTTTGCACCTATTGAAGCTTCCATCCACGTTATACGCATTTCATGCCACGATTCCGTGCGAATCGCTCGGCCCAAGTGGGTAATCAGGAAAATCAGGGGACGATGGGATTACTGTCGAACAGGGAGGTACATGACATGTGGATGCAAACGCACCATAGCACGGTATTCGCCGGAAACGGGTTGCGCTTCTCGATTGTTGGAACTGTGCTTTTGTCAAACGCTAGTCACCCGCCCGCACCACGATCACGGCCATGTCGGCCTGCTCCGGTGTAGATGCGCCGGTGAGCGCGGGGTGCCACGCCAACTCGGTGAAACCGGCCTCGCCCCAGAGCACCGCTAGGACATCTTGCCGCGTGCCGCCAGAACGGGTATGGTAGCTCGTGAACAGGTCGTTGCCCACGACTCGATAGTGATCAACGCATCCCACATCATGCGGTCATTGTAGCATATCAATTGGGTGTGACTGGAATCTGTAGGGATGCGCGGCTGCGCCCCAAACCCCTTCGGACGAAGGGAGGACGGAAGGTGTCAAGTACCTTTGGGCATGAAGCGAAACAAATAGGGATTCGTGAAAATCGTGCGTTCGCGAGCCTGGAGCTTGCTTTGGATGCTGTTTCTACACGATACGGGATAGGATAGACGTGCGCTTGGTGCTGGTGGGAGCAGACGCGATGCTTCGCGCTCTGCTGTGTGCCGATGGAGGCCCTGCCTGCCGCTTCGCCGGGCCGCCGGTATCGTTCGCTGCGCTCCTATCCTGCGGCGGCCTCGGCTGCGCGGCCTTCATACGTTTCCGTGTTGATACGGGCTGATTTTTCGCGGCAATTCGGGCAGACTAATGAAGAAGAGGCTTGTGCCACACGAACCGTGGTGCCGTTCGAGGTGGGCGGTGCCACGTCGACACCCGTTGGGCTTGTGGGCGCTACCAGGGCCGTCTGGTCGGTGCCCACGCCGTCGCAAGGCGGCGCTGGCGCGGCGACCGCTGGCGTGGTGGCGGGCGTTGACGCCGCGGTGCGGGGCGGGCGCGGCAGGTTGATGCCCACCTGCTCCGGGAGCGTTCCGGCCTCTGGACGCCCGCGTGGGTAGCGTTCTGGGTGGCATGCATAGGCCGCGTCGAGGGTCGCTTGGCGCTGCGCCAGCACCGCCTGCGCCTGCCCCTGATGCACCACATCCGGCGTCAGGAAGGCAATCCCGCTGTGCCGATGGTGGTGGTTGTACCACGCCACAAACGTGCGCATCCAGGCCCGCGCCTCGTCGAGGCTCGCAAAACGCTCCGGGTAGGTCGGGCCGTACTTCATCGTTTTGAACTGGCTTTCTGAGTAGGGATTGTCGTCCGAAATCGTCGGGCGGCTGTGCGACTTGGCGACCCCCAGGTCGCCCAAAAGGTCGGCCAAGGTCTTGGATGTCATCGCTGCGCCACGATCGGCGTGCAAGGTGAGCTGGTGCGGTTCCACGCCTTCACGGGCGTAGGCACCAGCCACCAACTCCTCGGCCAGCCGTGCGTCTTCCCGCGTTTCGGCGCGCCAGCCCACGATCTTGCGGCTGAAGATGTCGAGGA
>RSAS01000943.1 GCA_003934145.1 Candidatus Viridilinea halotolerans
GTGAGGTCTATGCTCTCCCTTATTTGAAAGGTATTGGGCCATGCCCCCGAACCCCGCCGGCAGGCCCGCCAGAGGCGTAACTTAATGCGTATGGGCCAAGCCCCATACGCATTGAGTTACGCCCCCCTGGTGGGGGTTCGGGGGGGGCAAAGCCCTGTAGGGCGGCCAACCCTAAGCTTCATGCCCATGGGGCATGGCCCCCAGAAAAGCCCCTACCTAAGCATGTAAAGAAAAAAGAGCTCCATGGAAATCATACCCGCAATTGACCTCCAAGATGGCCGTTGCGTGCGTCTCTACCAAGGCGATTTTGCTCAAAGCACCGTCTATGCCGACGATCCCGTTGCGGTGGCGCGCCGCTGGCAAGCAGAGGGCGCCAAACGCATCCACGTCGTCGATCTCGATGGCGCACGCCATGGCCGCCCCACCAACCGCCCGGCAATCCAAGCCATTGTGCGCGGCGTCACTATTCCCGTGCAACTCGGCGGCGGTCTACGCTCGCGCGAAGATGTGCAAACCACCCTTGATCTTGGCGTCGAACGGGTCATTCTTGGTACTGCTGCGGTCGAACAGGCCAATCTCGTAGCTGATCTCGTCGTCGCCTTTGGCCCCCACATCGTCGTCGGCGTAGACGCTCGCGACGGCAAGGTCGCTACCGCCGGCTGGCTCACCACCGCCGCAGTACGCGCCGTCGATCTCATCAACCACATGGCCGAACTTGGTGTGCAACGCATCATCTACACCGACATCAGCCGCGACGGAACACTCACCGAACCAAACTACAGCGCCATGGCCGAACTCATCCGCCCCGGCGGCCCCGCCATTATCGCCAGCGGCGGCGTCGCCGCCCTCAGCCACCTGCAACACCTCGCCACCCTTGGCGTCGAAGGGGCCATTGTGGGCAAGGCGCTCTATGCGGGCAAATTTAGCCTGACTGAAGCCATCGCTGCGTTGGAGTAGGTTGGAGGTTCAACCTACCTCGTAAGGGGGCACGGGGGAACATGGTTCTCCCAACTATACCAACACCATCAAGGATGAAAAACCATGACCAATCCCGATCTCACCATAAAATACGAAGAAGAACGCCTGCGCGCCCACGAACAATCGCAGATTGTCTATCTGCAAGGGCAGATCGATGAATTGCGCCGCCTGCTCAAGGATCAGACCAATAAGTACAACTGGGCAATGGAGCAGGTGCGCAAGACCGAAGCGGTTGTGGCACAGGTGCAGAGCCTCTTCGAGCGCCATACCGCTGAGGTCACCCAGGCCAATGATGCCGTGCGCCGCGACGTGATTACTCTACGCAAAGAGGTGGCCAGCGCCCTCGTGAAACTCGATGAGGGCGTGCGTCCCATCCGCGATATGCAGTCCCAGATTCAGCAGGTGGCCGAGGCGCGCAAGGCCGACCGCGAGTATGTGACAACATGGCTGCCACGCATTGAGCAGAGTGAACAGCAGATTGCCGCACTGCACGCCCAGATCAAAGAGCTTGATGACCGCCAACGCCAAGTTTTGATCCAACTCGATCGCCTGCGCGAAGCCGACACGGTCGCCGTGCAAGAGGCCCGCCGCGTCGGTGATGAGTTGCAGATCGAGAAGCAGAGCCTCCGCCGCCAAGCGGTCGAAGCGCAACAGTTGGTGGCCGATGTGCGCACCATTCTCGAAGAACACGACTCGCGCATCAAACGCATTGATGAAATCCGCGAACACATACTCCTCTTCGCCGAAACCCTTCCCGGCCAAATTGTCGCCGTGGCCGAGAAACTGCCCGACATCACTGCCGACGTCAAGCGCGTTGAACGCATCTCGACCGAACGCTTCCTGATGAACCAGGAGCGTCTCGAAGAGGTTCGCCAGCAGGCCGACGAGAAGATTAGCGATCTCCAGGCAGCCGATGAACTCCACCTGCGCCAACTCACCGGCTGGCTCGAACGCATTGATGGCTACCTGCGCGAGTTGGAGCAGCGCATTACTGTCTCCACCAGCAAACTGGCCATCGTCCAAGATGCCCACATCGCTCGCATCGTCGAGATCGAACGCCGCGAAATGGATCGCTGGAACGCCATGTTTACCTCAATCCGCGACATCACCGAACGTACCCGCATCGCCCAACTTGAAGCCCGTGGCGGCGAGGAGGGGTAGCGCGTTTAAGGGGGGGAGGGGTTC